>CAZDTF010000093.1:0-5221 GCA_964508325.1 uncultured Nitrosopumilaceae archaeon
TTTTATATTCCAACCCCCTTTGATGCCTGTTTTCTTACTTGTAAATATTTAAGATAATCTTCCAAATTTGGAAAAATATGTAAGGTGGGCGCGATGGTATCCGTGAAAACTGTTGTAGTGGGTCCTGAAAAAACGGCACCCGGTAAAACAGATGTTGCGGGCCCAAGAGGTTCCAGCATATCTGTTGTAGAGGCCACCATCCAAATTTTTTTGTGTAGACTCTCACAGATCTGAATCAGAAAATCATAGTGTGATTTGTATGTTATTCATAAACTGGACATAAATGGCATCTTTTCCTTTTTTCATCCACCATAGTACCCTATCTCTTCTCGTGTTTTGCTTGTATTCTTTCATGTAAGATCACTTTTGGAATTCGTTCGTTCATTTGTAACACGCTCATTTCTGACGCGTTCTATGAAAAACTCATTGCATTTGTATATCTTTTTCCATTTTCCATATTCGTTAAAGACATGTTTGACTTTTATTATATTCAATCTAGCTAGCTCATTAATCATCCTATATGTTGTGCTTAGAGGAATATCACAATCAGTAGCAAGTTGTTGAGCAGATTTTGACAAGTCTTTTAAAGATTGAAGTAACAGTTTCGTGTTCTTCTGTTCAAGTATTTCAAGCACGTATTTTCTATCTTCTTGCCTAATTATTTGTTGGGACATACCTCCCTCAATGACTTGTATGTTTTTCATTAACAAGGTCAGCCCAAGATCTTCTCTCTTCCATTTGCAGGTTAGTATTCATTTTTCCCTCTGCTTTTTCTTTTATTAGCTGGACAGCTTCATCAGCCTCTCGCTGTAGATCTTTTGTTATTTTTCCTGGCAAAAAGCTTGCCATCCCTGAGAGTTTGTATTTCAAATCAACCTCTAGCTGTGTTGTATTACCCATAGGCACAAGCATAACATCTTTTGTACCGGTGATACTTCCCTTTGTCCAGTGTATATTGATGCCTTCTTTCGGAAATAGAGTGACTGTTTGTAAGCATCTGTCGACTTTTCCGATTGTTACCTCACGTGTTATCACATTACCATCTTTTGCCAAATTCCTTATTGCAGTGGTACCTTTCCAAAATTTTGGCTCGTCATCAACATTGGATATAACATTCCAGACCTTTTCCGTTGTAGCGTTAATTTGCAACTTTATTTTAATTTCTACCATACTTTAGGATGTGAAAATTACGATAAATGCCTCATGTATACACTGTGTACATACCACTTTTAACTTAATTTACGAATTTATTGTGATGACAAGGAAAACTGGCGAGGCATATTATGAAAATGAAAGCCTTTGTCTTCAAGATAATGTACACCCCAAACCCCAAGTAAAAATATCGTCAGAATTCCAAGTCATCTGTATTCATTACGGTAAAGGAAATTGGCATGATTTTAAATACAAGAACCCAATATCAATTAAAAAGTAAGTTAGATCAAAACCATCAAAAACATAATTTTTTTACTAAAATAAGATCACTTGTAGGAAACGAAATTCAATATTTAGCAATAATCAATAGGCAGGGAAAGATCGAGAATATATTTGGAAACGAAATTGTTTCAAGTGAAATAAGATAAGAAATGCTTGGAATGTCAATTATATTAAAAAATTCTTTACAAAAGGATTGTGATGATGAATTTGGATCAATTAACTACATAATTATAGAAAGAGAAAATTTGAGATTTCTTCTATTGCCATATTCATCAGATATAATACTTGCTGTAACATGCAAGCGTGTAAAACCTACGCATGTAATTAACAAAATTAAGAGAGTTAAATGGGATGGAATTCTTTAATTTTTGAAATGATGGTGAAAAATTTGTTTATTCAGTATACTCCATTGAGATCATATTCTTATTGTATTTTACATCTATCTTTTTCTTTAAAAATTCCTCAAAAATTAATTCCACTATGGTTTTGTGGTACAGTGACCAGTTTTTGCCAAGATCGTGTCTCATGATGTATTTTTGCGTACTGTTTTCGATAACATGGCTGACTTGGACAGATGAGTTTGTCATTCGCATTTCATACCATGACATGAAAGATTCCACGGTCATCTTTCCTTTCATAAATAATGCCATGTCCCGTATTTCATTTTTTGCCACATTTGCAGCCATTTCAATTATTTCTTTTTGTGTTAATTTTTTAAAAATCTCGACAAAAACCAGCTTGTTAATAGAGACAAATCCTATTACAGGTTGATAAATATCCCACTCAAGAAATCGCCTGAGAGCCTGGTTCACAAGTGTATTCGTACTTATCTGTCTATTCTTGGACTGAACTCGTAGTTTTTCTATGATTGTATCATCTAGTCTGAATGTCAGCGTAGAAGTTTTTTTAGAGATTCCTTCCACTTGTTTTCGATATAATTACTTAGTTTTTAAGATTTGTATATCAACAAGTCTGAATATAATGACCACGATAGTTTATTGCAGACATTTCTTCGAATTGACGACAAAAGTGTCTAATTAGTTTTTTGTGTGAAATCATCATCACAGATTCGGTGAATTTAAGGTTGGGAATGAAAACGCGTTGTCCGTCATCAGTAAGTAGAATAGTTTTAGTAAGGTGTATTTCTATTATCGTTCCTTTTTTTGCCTCAATTTCTAATATATCTCCTACGTTAATTTGAGGATTCATATAAATACCAATTCCCGCAATGGCATTTCTAAGATGTGATTGCAGAGCGATAGAAAGCAGACCAAATGCTACTCCAATTGATGCAATTGCTTCAAATGCAATCTCATATAAACGCCATATGTTACCAATATACATAATTTCACCAATAACTATTCCTATGCTAACAATTCCTATAATCTTCTGAGAGCCTTTTAACTCGGACAGTTTTCTTTGAATAATTGTTTTTGCAAGTACGAATAAAGATACGGAAATTATTAAGGAAGTTATCGTGTAAATTATTTGTTCGTTCAATATTCAACATAGAATACCACTATTGAGATATAAATAATTGGCAAATATAATCAATTTTTAATTTGAAAGATTGATTGTTATTTCTACAGAGTATATTTGAAATGTTTTTGTGAGAGCATTGTATAATTGTGTTAACCTTGTACGTTTTCAATGACAAGAAGAGTGTTTTGATCATTCCAAGATATCTTATCCAGATTATCATAATGGTTGAGTATGTTTTGTATGAATTTGTGTAACGATTCTTTGAACTCTTTTCTTTTATAAAATTTGAAAGTAGAATAATGATGGTTCTTTGCCTGCACTATGAGTTTTTCTAATGGATAGACTCTGTGATGTTCGAAGAACTTGACTGAGTTGATATTCAAATTAGGATCCTTTTCAAAGACAGATTTTATCTCATCTAACTCGTAAAGGCGGTTTTCTTTTTTGTGAAATGATGGAAAATGCATCCCCCAGATAGTTTTGGCATTTTGATCACGCAAGCGAGTATAGATGAAGAGTTTTCCATTGTTTTTTAGAATCCTTGAACTTTCTTTTAGAAAATGCGGCAAGGAGAAATGATGAATTGCATTAAATGTCATCACACAGTCAAGAGAATCTGTTTGTAGTGGTATTTTCTGTGAATCACTTTGGATGGGAAGGAAATTTACAACGTTATGATTTGCAAAATATGATTTTAGTTGCTTTAGCATTGCAATATTGTTATCTATACAATAAAGATGACATTTTTCGCCTAGATGTTCAACAAATTTTAGACTATATCTTCCAGCACCGCATCCAATGTCAGCCGCTTTTATGTTTGAAAGACCTTGCAACTTGTTTGTGATGAATAATATCGGTCCAAGATCGGTAGTTCTTAATTCACGATATTGTGGAGAGATATGTAAGAAATGATCATACATTTTATTCAACGTTGATCTTGTTTTACGAAATTCTATCATTATGAATAATTATAATTTCATCATTTTTAAAAGTTAGCTGGACAGAATTACAAAAAATATAATTCTTATGTAATTATGATGTCAAGGCATCATGAACGACATCAATTTCTCCCGTCATCCAAGGATGTGGATCACAATGATACTTTATTTTTGCCTCTTGAATAAATAGAAATTGATATGATTGTCCCGGCTTGATTATTCCAGGCGAACCAAAACTGCCGCTATATTGGTCCTTGAACTCGCTACCAGCGTCGGGTGTGACGGTATGACCTGTGTCTGGACTGGTGTTTTTCCAGATAACTAAATTATTTACTCCAAGTTGAGATTCAATCTTCTTTGGTACAAAATTTTGCACCTGATCTTTGTTTTCAGCACCTGGAACTATAATTATGGAGGTTGTGTCGCCTGGATGTAATATTTTTTCTGGGATGACAGGTTTTGCATTTATTTCCGGTACAAAGTAAAGATGATAGTAAGATATCCCTATTGCGGATCCTACAATCACTGCGATTAAACCAATTCCATACGCATGACTTGATGTTGGAAGACTCAACATTGATGATCAACACGGTTTGACATAAATTCTTGATAGTACAACACTGCACTCATATTTTTTGATCAAATCCTATCAGACTCAATCTCCCATGTCCATATCAATTAACAGTTTGATCTCTGTAAGACTTGTTATAACAAAATTCTAAAAATAAAAAAATGGAATTATTTTAATGGCTTCGTTTAATTACTGTCCAAGCCCCAAAGCCACTCAAGGCACCAGCAGTTCCCATCCCTATAGCCCATGCAAAACTCTCAAGTGGACCATGTGGATCGTTTGCCACCGTGTATGATAATTGAGCAAAGACATGCGGAGCTATGGTAACGACAGCAATTAGGGCCAAAATGCCAAACAATATGTTCATTTGTTTGGCTTTGATGTGTGTAGATGTTTTCATTACTATTCAAATTATGCCATCATTATATTTCTATGCCATAGTTTGCAGTGTGTACTAACAGAAATTGGTGATAGAAAATGATTTTGAGAAATGAAGACATTTGCTAACATTTTGAAATCTATAACAAGTATGAGATTTTTGTAAATCCGAATTCAATAGTTTGAGTCCAGTAAGACTCCACAAAATCCATGGACCAGATGGTTCCCGTGAAAACAGTTGTGGTGAGCCCTTTTGAACTCATCATTTTACTATTTAAAAAATCTATGGCCCGATGGTTCTATGAAAGACAGTCTTTTCAAGACCGCAATGTCTCGAGTCAAAAATACAGCGGGCCCGATGGAACCTTAGACAATAATGTCCTAATTGCGATTCCAACTTTTTATGGTAAAACTATAA
>CAZDTF010000094.1:0-5205 GCA_964508325.1 uncultured Nitrosopumilaceae archaeon
GGATCAATCTTATCCATATGGACTACATACTTGTCTCTGTATTCTCGTATGTGTAAATTACCATATCGATACTGTTTGTCTGAATCGTTTTTTTTCCCTAGTTTTGTTTCTTCAGCATCTTCAAGCATAAAAGGTCTGATTTCTTTTGGGACCTCAATTTCATCCCAAGTCATAAACAAAATTTGTTTGCACTAAATATAACTTTAGCTTGAGTTTTCAGTAACTTTCTTTGCAACTGGAACTTTGGCCTTACGGACCTTGAATACAATTCCTCCTATTCCAGCCGCTACAGCCACAAGAATGATTAGTTGTATTTGGGAATTGTCATTTGTCTGGGGCGTTGGATTTGCTAAGGTTATGGTATCCTCCTGTGTTATTGTATGTGGTTGCAAAAGTGTATCCTTGTAGGTTACAGTAACAACTACTTGATGATCTCCAAATGCAGGGTTTCCTGTAAATTCAATTGGTATGTTAAATGGAGTTGGAGCATCAATATCTATATCTCCAATATACTGAAATGATTTTTTGATGTTTGAATTATCAACTGGTTCTATAGCCACCGTAGCAAATTGACCTTTGATGTTTCCTTGGTTTAGAATATTTCCTATAATGTTTTGTTTGCCTCCTATATTCATTACATCCACTCCATAAACTGAGATATCTATTACTGGTCTGATATATGTAGCAAAGCTCTGTTTTTCTATCACTGTAGAACCATCTTTTGTATACTGGATATTTACGTCAAAGTTGACAGCTTGATTTGCTATACCTTGATCAGCAAATACAGGTATGTTCAATGCGGTGCTCTCTAGTGGATTTATTTCTTTTATGAACCACCTTGGATCCTGTAGAATCCTAAGATCAGAAGAGCTTGGTACAAGTGTAATGGATATATCAGATATTTTTGATGGGGAAAGATTTTCCAGTCCAAGAGTAAGGTTTTGCATAACTCCCATCATTAGGTAAGAAGGAGTTGAAAGCTTGACAGTGAAAGTTGAGCTTGCAGGTCCTACAATTAGGTCTACTGATCTAGTAGTTGTTACTTGGTTTCCCTGCCCATCAAAGTATCTCACACTCAATGGTATGTGCAAAGTTTGGCCTGCAATATCCTGCGGTACGAAAATATTAAATGAAAATGTGTTTGATGATTGGGCTCCAACGGTCCCTATGTTCCAATGGTTTTGGTCTATTACTACATTTTGCAAATTAGTTGAGCCCATAGTAGAGTTGGATTGTGGATTGAGTGTAATGTCTACATTGTTAAGTCCTGCTGTACCATCGTTTGAGACTTGGACCGTAACCTGATTATTTGATGATGGTTGTATGAACTGATTTTCTGCTTTCATGTTTAGAACACTTTTTCCTGTGACCTTAAAGTCAAAGTCAAAGAAATTGGTGTGGACTCCATTTTCCCTTACTCTGGAATAAGTTACTTGAACTGTTCCAGAATAGGAATTGACGCTTGTATTTTTATCCACATTTACAAAGAATGTAAGGAAAAATGACGAACCGCTTGTTGCAACCTGAGTGTTGTCTGCCTCTATTAGATTGGCATTAGCATTGGCAATGGCTGGGGAAAATCCAACAGGCAAACTAAGCAATCCCTTGATGCCAGCAATGTCTTCTGTTCCAACGTTTGAGAATACTAAGGTAAATGGTACATTCTTGTCACCTGGTTGCACTTCAATTTTTCCTGAGGATGTTCCAAAATATGCATCAAGGAATTTTATGTCAGTGAATCCATGTTCAAATATAGATACTCCTGGTGTGATATGTTCTGGTGCGCTTTGAGCAAAGCTTGGAATTGTTATTTGCCCTAATAGGAATATGGTAGCTATTACGATAGTTTTGTAGATCAATTTACTGTTGGAACCTCCATCATCTCATCATCGACGATTCTGCCATCTTTAATAGTAATTATTTTATCAACATCACCAAATTGCGGGCGATCATGAGTTACTACTATGAAGGTATGCCCAAGTTTTCTGTTAAGAGACTTCATCAGCTGGACAGTTGTTTGTGCTGATACCGAATCCAAGTTTCCAGTTGGTTCATCAGCCAAAACTACTGTGGGTTTATTGATAAGAGATCGGCAAATAGCTACTCGTTGTGCTTGACCTCCAGAGACCTTGTTTGCATATTTATTCATCTGACTTTCCAATCCCACAGCCTTTAGTAGCAATTTTGTATCATCAGACGCATTTGCCTCGGTTCCTTGGATTTGTCTTGGGAGCATTACGTTTTCTATAACGGTTAAATCTGCAAGCAGATTTGAAAATTGAAAAATGAATCCAAGTTTGGAATTTCTAAATGATGAGATCTGATTATCATTTAAAGTAGAGGTATCTAATCCATCAATGAAGACTTGACCATTTGTAGGTCTGTCTAAAAGTCCAATCATGTTAAGTAGTGTTGATTTGCCAGAGCCTGAGCTTCCTACAATTAAAATGAATTCTCCTTTTTTTACAGAAAATTACACGTTTTTTAATGCATAAACAGCTGTTTCCCCTTCACCAAATATCTTGTCTACATTGCGAACTTCTAGGACTGTATCAACCAAATCGCATGGCCTCCACTGGTTGTAGTTTGGTTGCCTTGTATGCAGGATAAATTGATGCTATGACAGCAAGCAAAAATGCCAAGATATCTGTCTGTAAAATTCCAAGCCAGTTGTATGATACTTCCAAGGCCAAGCTGCCTTGAAATGTCATGTGTGTTTCTTTTGCATAAACCGTATACGATACACCAAAAACAGTACCAAGGCCAGCACCGATGGCACCAATTACCATTCCTTGGAAGATGAATATTATCAAAATGTCTTTTCTTCTTGAACCAATCGCTCTCATGATTCCAATCTCGCGTGTTTTACTTGTGACTTGCATCATTTGTATGGTTACAACAGCAAAAGCGGAAGACATCATACCAAAGTATCCAACTAAATTTATTAGTGCAATACCTGATCTGAATCCACTGAGTGTCTGTTCTGCAGATTCTTCAATTGTTTGAGCTTTAAAGTTGTCTGAACGGGTTGGGAATGCATTAAGAAAAAGATCTTTGACTGTTTGATCTTTGGTGGGATCATTTAACCTAACCATGATCGATTGTGTTTCATGAGGTCTACCCAATATTTCTCGTAGAGTATCAATGTTTATTATGATACTATTATCAAGGCCAACAGAGCCAGCAGTCTGAGTAATTCCCACTACAGTGAATCGCTTTAGTTGATCAACACCATTTCTATCTTTGAATTTTAATTTTACACTATCACCTACATGCGGGTATCCAAGATCTCTTGCAACTATAGCACCAAGAACAATAGAGTTTCTTGAAGAAACATACTGTCCATCTCCAACTGTTGTATACATTGTGGACGCTTGTGTATCAAGGACTGGATCTATACCTATGACTGGAACATCATAGTCTCTTATTGTCTTTCCAGAACCTGTTGCGTTTATTGATGCACTAGATTCAAGCCGCGGCGCAGCAGCTTCCACATATGGAATTCTTTCGAGCCAGTTTACTAACATTTTATCTGATTTTGTTATGAAGTTCTCATTCCTTGTGATATAGACATGCCCGAATCTGTAGTTTATCTGATCACGGACAATTGCATTATACAAACCCTGAAAAATTACGGAATTAACCTGTACTACCAAAATAGCAATAGAAACGGCAAGACTTGCTGCAATCAGGCTGCCTCTACGTCTTGTGATAAAGCGCAGACCTACTTTGGCTCTATAATCCATAAAGATATTGAAATAGTCTGATATTTAACGTTTTAAGTTAGTAACTATTATAAATACGACAATTATATATCTAAGATGTATTCTTTATAATCTAATAATGGAAATAGATCTAACATATGGACAAAATTGATGTACAGATTCTCTCACATCTCCTAAATAATTGTAGGGAAGCAGACAGGCAAATCGGAAATAGTGTAGGTATCTCTGGCGGAGCAGTAAAATCAAGAATTCAAAAAATGATTGATAACAAAATTATTGGAGAATTTGCGCTAAAAATAGAACCCCCCGTTTTGGGATACAGTGTGCTTTACTTTGTTGTAACAGGGACAGATTTGCAATACATTTTGGATCAAGTAAAGCTTATTGGAGAGCCATTTTTTGTAGTTCCATGTATTGGAAGTATAACAGTTTGCAGCATAGTTGTAAAAGGAGATCCTAATCAAAAAATGGAGCTTGCAAAAAAAATATTACAAGGAGTTAGGGTTTTGGCAATTTTTGAAGCAAAAAATTTTGGAATAAGATCTGACCTAACCAAGACAGACCTAGAAATAATAGAAATACTGCTAAAAGATCCTAGATTAAAAATTGAAGAGATTGCAAATCGTTCCAAACTTTCCACAAAAACTGTAGCAAGATCACTTGACAAACTACAAAACGATGAAGCAATACAATTTACTCTTGTATACAATCCTAAAGAAATGTCTAGATATATTCCATTTGCTATTCTTGTAGGTGTAGAAACCAATGTCAAAAAAACTCTGCAAAAGCTAGAAAAGGAATTTGGAAATTCATTTTTGCAAAAACCTTTTGTAAACATGAATCAGATCGTTTTGTTTTTTTACAGCGATAATATTTTCAAGCTTGATGAGCTAACTCAGATGGTACAAAAAATAGAAGGTGTACGATCTGTAGATCTTTTCATACCAAAGAAAATTTCATTTCCTCAAAAATGGGTAATGGACAGTATCAAAGAGGTAAAAACTTCAAAAAGACTTCATTTGTCATATCAGATACATTCATAATTGATTTTAGATTCATGATAAAACGCAATATGAAGAAAAAAATCTACGAGGGCAAAGTTCTCTCATTGAATCTCTATAATGTTTTAATAAATAGGCGCAAAGTACGCCGGGAAGTCATTGAGCACAGAGGTGCTGCAGCAATGCTTGCAATCGAGAATGGTAAGGTGATTTTAGTAAAACAGCATCGTTTTCCGTATGGTTATTCTCTTGAAATACCAGCTGGAACGTGTAACAAAGGAGAAAATCCCCGAACTTGTGCCTTTAGGGAATTAAAGGAAGAAACTGGTTATGAGGCAAAACAGATGATTCCTTTAATAAAGTACTATCCTTCAATTGGATACAATACTGAAGAAATCTACTGTTTTGTTGCAGATGGCATTAAAAAGTCTGGTAAGCTGAGACTAGATGACGATGAGATATTATCTGTAGTAAAGATT
>CAZDTF010000095.1:0-5195 GCA_964508325.1 uncultured Nitrosopumilaceae archaeon
ATACGTTCTCGTACAACAAAAAAAAGATTCATCGGATGTTCAAATTATTATAATGGGTGTAGAGCATCGTCACCACTCATACAAAGAGGTATACTTTGTACAACTAAAATTTCATGCAAGTTTTGTTCATGGCCAATTGTTCTTTTTAGATATTCTAGAAAACAAAAATGGTCAAGACAATGTGCAAATATGAAATGTAAAACTAGAGAAATTAAATCTTAAAATCAGTATAGATGTCAGTTCTTCTATTTTTTAAGAGAGGTAAATTTTTTCTAACTTGTTTTATTCTGTCAAGTGAAACATCAACAATTCCAATTCCTTCCTTTTTTTTCATATCTAATAGTATTTTTCCATACGGATCAACTACCAAGCTTCGACCACAGTATATGTTACCTACTTGATCTGGTGAAATAAGATAACATCCATTTTCAATAGCACGAGTTTTGTTGATTGTTATCCAATGTTCTTCTTTCATCTCACCTTTTACCCATGCAGATGGTGCCACAAGAATTTCAGAGCCCAAAGATATGAGAGTTCTAGACATTTCAGGAAATCTTAAGTCATAGCAAATCATCATTCCCATTTTCCCAATTGTTGTTTTGATTGGTTTTACAATTTTAGATCCAGCATAAAGCTTGTTTGATTCTTTAAATCCAAGTGCATCGTAAAGATGGATTTTTCTATATTTTGATATTACTTTTCCATTTTTATCAATAAGAAATGAAGTATCGTAAACACGATCAATTTTTGGGCTTTTTTCATAAAAAGTTCCTACTACTTGGATAGAATTTTGTTTTGCAGATTCTGAAATTGAATGAACAAACTCACCATTGATTGTTTCAGCTAGACTTGCAAGCTCTTTTGGAGATTGGGAAGATGTAGTATAAAACATCGCAAATTCTGGAAATGCACATAGCCTTGCTTTTTGTTTTGCAGCTTTGTTAATGTAATCAAGAATTTTTTTAAGATTTTTTTTCTTGTCTTCATGAGCTTTTAATTGGATAACTGCAACTTTTGTCATGAACCTTTTGAACCCAATTAAAATAAAAATGTAGTTAAAGAGGATTTCCTGCCATGTACCAGTTTTCTTTGGGATTTTCCTCAAAGACTATAATGACGTGATTTTCTTTGGTCTTGAGAATTTCTACCGCAGATTTTGTTATTGCTTTAGCAAAATCCTCTTTTTGTTTCTGTGTTCTGCCAGGATACATTGAGATTGTAATTAATGGCATGCGTCTTGATAATTCAAGTTAAATTTATTCCTTAATAAAATCAAATCCCAGATTCTATTTGTAGTCTTTCCATCCATATCTTGTTCCATACATGAATTCTGAGCTGTGTGTTTTTTTGTAGAGAAAACCTGTGAACATACCTATCAAAAATCCACCAATGTGAGCAAAAAATGCTACACCAGAACCATTTGATCCAACTAGTGCAGGCAAAACATTTTGAAATACAAACCAGAAGGGAAGATACCACTTTGCAGAAAGACGAATAACTCTAATGAAAAACCCAAAGAACAACAAAGTTACTACTTTTGCATTAGGAAATATCACAAGATACGCCCCAAGTACACCAGAAATTGCTCCCGATGCACCTATTGCTGGGGCAGAACTAGATGGATCAGATAATATGTGTACAAATCCTGCAACTAGCCCCCAGAATAAATAAAGAGCAAGATATTTTCCTCTGCCAAATCTATATTCAATATTATCTCCGAAAATGTACAAAAATAGCATGTTTCCACCAATATGCAATATGCCCGCATGCACAAACATTGAACTAAAAATTGATGTTATTACCCCATAATTTCTATCATCTAATCCATTGGTGATTACCGATGGAACTGTACCATAATTAAGAAAAATTTCTTCAGCTTGTCTATTTGTAAATTCATAGAATTGTCCTGTAACAGAAATCTCCCAAAAAAATACTATTACATTTATTGCAATTAATGTATAAGTGACATAAGGCTTGTATCCTACCGGTTTTGGATTTTCATCACGTAGTGGAATCATTGAATAATAATCTAACTTTTATTTTGTATAATAGTATTTGTAGAATTTTAAGTTTGTACTTTCATTATTCCATTTTGGATAAGCCACTGAATTCCTTTTACAAAGTCACCATCAGATATTTTACCATCATGCCACCAACCTGCATTATTCTTTATCCAAGATAGAATTACGTTTGATCCTGTACCACTTTGTGTACTTGGTATTTGCATTATTCCATTTTGGATAAGATATTGAATGCCTTTTACAAAGTCACCATCAGATATTTTACCATCATGCCACCAACCTGCATTATTCTTTATCCAAGATGGAATCACTATTGTTTGTCCATTAGTCTCTTCACTTGTAACTGTTGATGGAATGACAAGATCTCCTCTAGCTACTCCTATTCTAGTAGTATCAGGAATATCGTTGTTAACGATGGATTTGATGTTAACTTCTATTCTGTAAATTCCATTGCTTGGCAAGTTGATTGATTGAGTATCAACTCCTCCTTTTGCTTTAAGATCTGTCTCAGAAAGTGCTGTATTGCCTTCACTATCTAATATTTTGATGTCATAGTTTACGTCCCCAGTTATCTGTTGTTCAGTAAAGGCATCAAAAAATGACAGTTTAAGATTATTTTGTGTGTTTGCAGTAATCTGCTTAGGAGACCAACCAAGCTTAATTCCCCATCCTCCAAAATCTGTTAATACACTAGATGAGGTCTGAACATTTGGAGCTGCTGGTGCAAGTTGAAAGTCCATAGAGTTTTTTCCTAGAGGAGTAGTTTTTGCAAAATTTTCAATATCAATTTTGTTTAACAGAATATGTGCAATTACAGTATCACCCAATGAATATGGATCAACTATGAGTCTTCTTCCAGTAATTGAATTTCCATCCATACTTGCAGTGTATGTTGGTGTGTTTGTAAATTCTTTGAACGATTTTGGAATATGAATCTCTTCATGCACAAAAATAGGACGATCTTGGAATCTAGTTGTATTCCAGTCAAATGGCATAGAGTATGAAATTTGTAATTTTGATGTATCAAAGTTAAAGTCGTTATTGATTTTGTCATAGTATGAGATTATCTCAGAATTATAGGAATTGTTGCTGTAGGTAATGGTATGATTTGAAATGTCTCCAACACTTAGGTATGAATCAAACTTTGGAGCTGTATCAGGTGTAAAAAGGTTATTCAAAAAATTAATCGTCTGCAATTCCATGTGAATATGATATAGCCCTCCTTCTTTGAGTATAGGTGCTAGTACATTAATCGGTCCACCACCCATTGACATCCACGAATTTAATACAGGATCTTGATCGGCTTGTATGGTCCATTGGCCTAAGGTATCAGTTGGAGTAATCTTAAGAGTTATTGTTCCTGTATTAGTGGAGAAAAGATCTCGCATTAAATGTTGATTGCCTTTTGTTATTTCAATCCAGAGTGAATATTTCTGAATCGTCTCGTTTGTATTTGCATCAAATATTCTAAGGAATATGGTCTTGTCCTGATTAATATTTGAGGTAATTATAGGTGGAGTAAGTTTAATGAAAACTTGGATTTTTTTATCTCCTACGCTTGCAGGTGGAAGGTTTTCCATTGCAAAACCATCACCATACACTTTATGAAAAGTCATTGAGCCAAAAACAGAAAGAAGTGAAAATATAAAAATTGCAGATAGGATACCCTTGTACAAATATGACTTCATTAACAAAACCTCACACGTATCATATTTAATTCTTGGGCAGATTCTCACTAACATTAAATTAATGACAAACAAGAAAAGGATCAATGAAAAAATGGGGGAAAATTTGTTTTGCCATAGGCATTTGTGCAATTGGTTCAGTTTTTTATTTTATATTTAATTTTAATAATTTGGGCACAGAAAATTTTGCTTTTGCACAAAGTTCATCCATAACTATAATCACTTTAACAAATAACAATGTCCTTCTTGGTAGTGCTGAATATTCCATAACACCAGATCCATTTAGTAATTCTGGAACTTTTACGATAAAGGATAATTCTATATTAGATTATGAAAAAAACAAAGATGGAATTATTACTATAACTGGTGTAAAAAATGGTAACTATACAATTTCTCAACTGAGTGCTCCAACCGGATACGAGGTTGATAAGCTTTCAAAAACTATCCAAGTAAAGGATTCATCTGCAGTTTCAACATTTACTAATATCTCTTCTGGAACCACTTCAATAACAAGTAATCCAGTAAGCAATATAACATATACAGCAAAATTTGAGTGCGGTTCAATTTATGCCGATGAGGGGCCTCTAAGACCTGGTCATTACGATACGGACCTTAGTATTTTTAACAAACAAAGCTATCAGACCTCAATATTATGGAATGTTGTATTAAATAATGGACCAAGTTCTAATGCCATCTTAAAGAATCTTGATTCGGAAACATCAACGGCTATTACTTGTCAAGATATTAGGAAATTACTTGGAAATAATAACGAGAATTTTGTAGAAGGCTTCGTGATAGTTAATGTTCCTTTGGATTCAGCCTTACAGCCAACAAAAGGAATCACAGTTCAAAATATATCTAATGATCAAATCAATCTTCTTAATGTACAAGTATTTTATACCGCAAATTCTCTTCCAACTCTTCCCCATGAAGTTGTTGTTGACAAGATCTCATTTTACATAATTCAAGATGATACTGGTAAAATTCCAAAAGAAATGATTCGCAAGACACTTGACATCTCAATACCCTCAACTCTTAATGAATTATCAAATACTGAAACCAAGGTGAAAAACATCCTTGCACAAAAGTATAATCTTACTGATAATGATTTGAGGATGATATCAGTTAGAATAAAAGACATTTCAGTTGGAGTAGGTACACTCATAGATGATCATGCCATATCAATAAGCACAGTACAACCCCAAGCAAGTTCCTAGATCAGAACTAGAATTTTCTGATCATAAATTTATCTTAATAATATATAAAAAATAATAAAAAGAAAATGAAGGTTTAGAGTTTTAGAAATCCTCTAGTCTTTGCGGTAACTGCTACCACGCTAATTATGGCAATTACAAGAACTATTGAAGCAATTGAACCAAATTCTGGAACCGCTGTATTGTTGCTTGTGGTTGCATTAATTGTGGCTGTTGGTTGACTCGCTGTTCCTACGATGACTTGACCTGCCATCCATGGATGAACTTGACAAAAG
>CAZDTF010000096.1:0-5137 GCA_964508325.1 uncultured Nitrosopumilaceae archaeon
AGAGCAGATGGGACTTCATCATATTCAGAATCTGTCACCATTGAGTTAAATTGATTATTATTGCATATTATAATTGTGGGACAATTGACAAAGTGATGGTTAGCAAATCTAAAGAAAATGTGGATATCACTTTGAGTAATGTACTAGATTTGTGATTATTCACATCTATTCTACAAGTGAAAACTGTGATGCATCTATCTGGATGGACTCTACAAAATAGAAACAACTATGATGTAACTGCTCTTCAGTTTTTAGCCCGCATTTTAGGCATATCTGTTGTATGATCTGTCTGCACTCTGCACACAGTGAAGATTTTTTTAGCTGGCCCCACATGTTCTGCAAGATTCATCTGGCATTTCTATCTTCTAAACAATATTAGTTATAGTATATTATTATTGAGAGACATTCAACTAAGTATCAAGTGGAAATAATGTTAATAATTTTCATATCATGAATCGTTTGGTTAGGCTCATGTCCTAAATATGATCTGATAACTTGTTATCTTACCATCGTTCCATAAAGACAGCTTGAAAAACATTGAATTTCTTGCATCATTTCTATTTTTTAATCACTGCTAAAAAGAATAATGCCATTATCGCAAGTGTAATTATTGAAAATATTGTATACCTGACGTCATCAGGCAGTATGTCAGCTTGCTGTGCATCTATGTAATTAATGACATGTTGGATAGCAAATAGGGCAAAGGCAACAATAGCAAACAATATTTTTTTCAAGCTTGTATTTCGAAAGGAAATAATTGATATGGACATTAAGAAAAGAGCGATTATTACAACAGCTATTTGTGTAATGGAAAATATCTGAGAGATGCCCTCTCCAAAAACAAAGGGGGGAGCAGCCATTATTTCTTATCCTCCAAACCCAGTGACAAAAACATCTCAGCCAATCTATTACTCCAATTATTCCACAAAGTGGGGTGATAATTTTTTAATAATTTTACTATGGAATCTGAATTGCCGATAAACTTGTAACGCTTGAATTTCCCATCCTTGACTTCACTTATGATCTCAAACCCAATTAATCTACTAATATGCCAGTTTACAGACGGGGGTGATATCTTGACGTACTGTACAATATCTGACTGGGTGGGTTGTTTAGTCTCTATGATAAACAGAAGGATCTCCCGTGTAGTTTCCTGATTCAAAATTTTTAGGATATTTTTTTGGTGTTCCTCAAAAATTCCAACCGGAAAGTAGAATCTGTGAAAACCGTGTTTTTCTGAATTAATTTTCCCACTTTTTTCCAAGTATTCCAGGTGGTATTGAATCGTACCCATTGGCATGTCTAGATCTCTTTTGATTCTGCGTAGGTGGTATCCTAGATTTTGCTGGATAAATCGTAAAACACGTTCTGAATTATCAATAAGGCCATCCACTATTTGCTCCCTCATTTATGATTAGAGTAACTTGATAATTAGTATGACACATCGCTTGATAGGTATGTTTTGTTTGTAAATTTAACAATTATAATACAATTGCCTAAACGTTATTTAACATCGTACTAGTTATCTGTCCTTGTATTTTTTCAAAAAATGATGAATTATTTTCAAAAATTATCAGTCCAAAAAAAGTACAAATATCATGGTATTTTCCCATCAACTGTGAATAAAAAAATAATAGGTCTATGCATTATGGCTGTAGCAATTGCGGCAGTAGCTTATTATTTCACTCAACCTCCCAGTCTTAAATTTGTAGATGCAACACCTGTATCAGTATCCCTACGACCAGGAGAAAACCAAACAATTTTTGTTAATGTAGAGTATAATGATGTGCTGGGATCAAATGCAGCATTTCATGATTTGACTTTGAATATCAACATGCCAAACTATGATAGCAAATATCTTGATATATCTTCAGGTGATCTTTCCGCAAGTAAATTGTCTGCCAACGGAGAAAGAACAGGAGACCTTCCAATTCACATCATGGCAAATAAATCATTTTTAGGAAATCAAACCACCTATGATGGCTACATAGAGCTTTATAATGGCAGCAAAAAAATGGATGAAAAACCAATCAAAATAATCCTGACCAAATAGTTCTTACAAATTTGAGTCCTGTGAGACTCATTACAAAACTCCTTTCCAAATTTTTAATTTTATCAAATAATTATATCATAATTTCAATAGTTATAGACTAGGTTTATTGTGGAAACTATTTTTTTACTTGGAATTGAAGATTGACTGTTATCATAAACAAGATAGAATGTTTTGCCTAAGGGAACGCTGAGATCTATGGAACCGTTCGTCTGTTGGCTGCTGTCGTAATATGCGCTAAATTGATGGCCATTTTTCCAGTTAACAAAGTTGACTTCATCTAAAAGATAGACTCGTATATTGCTGCCATTTCCCTGCAAAGCAAAATCTCCTTTAACATGGGCATTTGATGTTCTATCTAGTGCAGCAAAGTGATAATAGGTATAGCTATGCGGATTAATTTGCATAGTTCCGTTTGAAATGCCAAGTATGTAGTTGATGGTGGGTTGAGGAATATTTGATCCAGGCTTTCCTTCTCCGACTAGATTAGTGTGAAGCAAGCCTGCCACTATTAGAAAAACTCCCACCGCTATTGCGACCAAGACAGACACTATGATGTATTTCTTCAATCTTTCAGATCCTCTGAAAGTCTAAATATGATACTAGGCTGCACATCTAGTACTTTGGCAATTTAAGCGGTTAAGATTAAAGCTTGAAACGCAATGTCCTTTTGGTCAAAAAATTTGTGATTTTTTCAATTTTATATTGTCAAATTTTCCAAATCCACACAGGTCTGAACCCTGTAAGGCTTGCACCTAAAAATAATTATCATCGTTATGATTTATCCGATCCAAATCTTTCACAATATACAAAATTTTTAATGATAAAACAATTTTAACAAAAATTCAATTCTGCCTCAACTTATTTATCAATTTCTATGCTCTCCTACCCTACTAATAAATACATTTTTTAAAAACACATCACTGATAATTAATATGAAGAAATTATTGCATTTTGCGGCTGGCGCTGACATGGCTTTATCATCAATCACTACAATACTGATTCCAAATTTGGAACATAGCTCAAATGTTAAATAACTGTATCAGAAAAATAAGATGGGGTTGCAATGAGTAAATTAAACTACAAAATTAAATCTAGCACTTTGGTTTTGTCATTTGCAATACTTGTAGTAAGTGGAGGTCTGCCCTTTACTAATATAATTTCAGTATTTGGTGAACATGGCGGAACTTTCCCATTTCACGACCGTATGACTGGTTATGCATATCGTACTATTAATGGCACTGGCAATAATATTGCAAACCCAACATGGGGTAGCGCGGGGGTTGCACTGTTGCGTGTTTCCCATGCCGATTATGGTGATGGAATATCAACACCTGCAGGTGCATCAAGGCCCAGTCCACGAGATATCAGTAATATAATAGCAGCGCAGGGCGACATTTCAAGTCCAAATTCAATTCCAGCAAGTGATTTCATGTGGCAGTGGGGTCAGTTTCTAGACCACGACATGGATCTTACACCAACTACTTCAAACCCTCCAGAGGAGCTTGACATTCAAGTTCCAACAGGAGATCCTTTCTTTGATCCTCTATCTACGGGAACCAAAGTAATTAATTTCCAACGCTCCGTCCATGACAATGGCAACTCCGTTGAACATCCAAGACAACAACCTAATGTTGATACGGCGTTTATTGATGCTTCCATGGTTTATGGTTCTGACCCAACAAGGGCAGCCTTTTTGCGCACATTTAGTGGCGGTCACCTAAAAGAATCATCTGGCGGGTTGCTTCCATATAATACTGCAGGTCTGCCTAACGCAGGTGGCACCTCTCCTAGTCTATATCTGGCAGGAGATGTGCGAGCAAATGAACAAGTTGATCTCTCCGCAACACATACAGTATTTGTGCGCGAGCACAACAGAATAGCTGACATGATTGCAGCTCAACGCCCAGAGTTAGACGACGAAACCATTTACCAGATTGCTCGCAAAGTTGTTGGCGCCGAGATAGAGGTGATTACCTACAAAGAATTTCTGCCAGATTTACTTGGAGTTGGAAGTATACCTGCATATCATGGATATAATCCAGCGATTAATCCTGGCATTGCTACTGAATTTTCAACTGCAGCTTTCCGGGTTGGTCATACCATGCTTTCTTCAGAATTGATGAGGATGAATCACACAGGTGGTGTTACTATGTTACCTCTTAGAGACGATTTTTTCAATCCATCACTTTTGACAGTTGATGACGGCGTTGATTCATTCATGCGCGGTCTTTATGCACAAAGATCCCAGCAAATAGACAACAAGATTGTAGATGATGTCCGTAACTTTTTGTTTGGACCTCCGGGCAGCGGTGGTTTTGATCTTGCCTCGCTAAATATTCAACGTGGGAGGGATAATGGATTGCCTGATTACAACAGCGTCCGTGTTGCATATGGACTGCCAGCTGTAACAAGCTTTGCGCAAATTAGTTCAAATGCTACTGTACAAGCTGAACTTGCAAAAGCCTATGGAAATGTAAATAACATTGACTTGTGGGTTGGCGCTCTTGCAGAAGACCACGTGCCTGGTGCCATGGTGGGTCCAACCATAAAGACAATCCTTGTTGATCAATTCACAAGGGTACGGGATGGGGATCGTTTTTGGTATCAACACGATCCGTTTTTCACACAACATAGGGCTCTGATGACAGCGATACAAAAGGTAACCTTGTCAGATATTATAATTCATAATACGGACGTAGGGCATGTACTGCCAGAAAATGTCTTCAAATGTGGAAACTTTAAGGGATTGTATACTGGTCTTGAAGTCTGCAATTAAGTCGTTTTAACTCACGTCTGAGCCAAAAATCAATATTCAAATAATAAGCATTTTGAAATTCTCTATGTAATTTCAGGTTTGCATAGACAAAATCACTTTACTAAAATCTGAAGAAAACTCTCAGTTTTTTTATCACGGGTAAACTCTTTTAGTTCTTGTTGGATGGAATAGATAATCTGTTTATGACTGGAGATTTGTGGTTTGAAGAAGGCAAATTCTAAAAAGATAACCCTATTTTATTTATTTTAACTTTTGATTCTACAAAAAATCTAGGTTGTTTTCAGAACTTTAGTTGGTGAATTACTTGA
>CAZDTF010000097.1:0-5119 GCA_964508325.1 uncultured Nitrosopumilaceae archaeon
ACAAAAGCTTGCTTCCATGTCTGATGATGCCACTGTGTTCTTGATTAGTTCCTGGCATGTAGCCTGGAGTATCCACAAAAGTAATTATCGGTATGTTAAAACAATCACAAAACCTAATGAATCGTGCAGATTTGTTAGATGAATCAATATCTAAAGCACCAGCAAGTGACATTGGTTGGTTTGCCACAATACCTACAGTTCTGCCATTTAGTCGTCCAAATCCAACAATAATGTTTTGTGCAAACAATTCATGAATTTCAAAAAACATATGGTTATCTACAATTGAATAAATTATTTCCTTCATGTCATGAGGTTGCAATTGATTTTCAGGAATTATGTTTATTAGATTACTATCAAGTCTGTTTGGATCATCATTTGATGATACAATAGGAGGCCCTTCAGTATTATTTTGTGGAATATATGATAACAAAGTCTTCACATAATCCATGCATTGATATTCATTTTTTGCTACAAAATGAGCAACGCCACTATTTTTGGCATGAGACATTGCACCACCAAGTTCATCAAATGAAACTTCTTCGCCAAGAACTGTTTTTACTACTTCAGGTCCAGTGACAAACATTGTTGCCAACTTATCCACCATTATTACAAAATCTGTCATTGCTGGAGAATATACAGCGCCACCTGCAGAAGGACCAATGCTTGCAGTAATTTGCGGTATAACACCAGATGCAAGTTGGTTATGATAAAAAATATCTGAAAATCCGTCAAGGCTAAGAATGCCCTCTTGAATTCTAGCTCCACCAGAGTCAATAATTCCTATTACTGGACATCCAACTCTTACCGCATGATCCATTACCTTGGTTATTTTTTTAGCACCCATTTCACTTAGTGTTCCTCCCAATACAGTAAAATCATATGCAAAAAGAAACACTTGTCGTCCGTTGATGTTTCCGTATCCTGTTATCACTCCATCCCCAAAGAATTTTTTGTCTTGCATATCAAACTCATGGTAATGATGAGTTGTAAGAGCATCAATTTCTGTAAAACTTTCTTCATCTAACAAAAGATCTATTCTTTCACGAGCTGTGAGTTTTCCTTTTTCATGTTGAGATAAAATTCTATCCTGTCCGCCGCCTTGATTTGCTTCTCTTTTTTTGTGTAAAAATTTTTTTATTTTTTCAGAGTGCATGATCGCGAATTAGAAGCAATTTTCAACCTATATTAATTTAATCAGGCTTTACTTCTCTTAACCCGTCATGTCCGCCTTTGGCGTTTCTAAACACATTCATTCCAATGTGATAGTTTTCCCACAATGTCTCCAAAGTCTGTAAATCCTCTTCAACTAGTCTCAATTGTTCTTTAGATATGGTTGGGTCAGACTGCATTTTCTTCAATTTTTCTCTTGTCTGAACAAGAAGATCTTCCAATCCAACTTCATAGTTAGATTCTCCATGATATGCTGGATCTAAGGGTTTGATTTTTGTGGAATTATCAGTCATCAGTTTTACCTATTTTTAGTTAAATTTTAAGATTTAGTTATATGATTTATGTTACTGTTTTAAGATTCAGAATTGGAAATTTCTTGGCAACTGCCTTTTGATAGGAATTAAAGGCATCCCTGTTGTCGTTACAATTTTTACATATGCAAAACTGTGAAACTTTTGCAAGGTCACAGTCTGCTGCAAATTCACATTTTGGACATCCTGCAGGTCCTCCACATACAAGACATTTGAGCTCTACCACATCTCCGCATGCTTGATGCTTTACCCCAATACCTTTTGCCCAAAGGCCTATCTCATTTATTTCAATTTTCTTTTTACATACTATACAAGTACCTGGAAATTTCATTGGCATTTTTCTCCAGCTCATTTTAACAAAGCCATCTCCTTTTGCATAATTTCATTGCTGGATTCATCAAGTTCTAAATCTAGAGTTTTATTCTTCATACAAAACAAAACATATGGAAAATAAAAAACGGCAAAGTCACTTCTTGAGACATGCATTTTTTTTGATAAAACAGAAATAATTGTTTTTATCGCTCTGCCATCCCATCTTAATCTATTAATGATTGGCCATGGAAGATTGAATTGTGAATATCTTACTGGCGTTTCTTCTTTATACAATCCAACTAGTATAGAATCAAGATATCTCAAAAGTCTCCACTCCTGAGTTCGCATAATTTTGCCATAAATCATATCTGCCTCCGAAATGATTTCTAGCATTGTTTGCATGTCTTCTTTTGAAAGGGTACTTGATATGACACTTGAATAAAATGCGTCTATTTTCTCCTTAGGATCAATTCTTAGAGAAAATAAAATTGCTCTTGCTTCCTCAGCTGACTTGGCTTTGAAGAATGCATTTACAGATTCTTCTATGTCCATTGTCACAAAGGATTTTTCCATTGCAGGTTCAAATCCAGTAACAAGCGCTTGTGCAGAGTTTAGTATTGATCTTATATCTCCATGTGACTGTATGACGAGCTTCACAATTGTACCCATACTGAGAGATTCACCTTCTTTTTTTAAAATTGCTTCAAGATAAAATCGTAAAAGTCTTGGCGGAATTGGTCGCATTTGAATTGTTTTTGTGGCTTTTTTGATACTTTTCATCTTATCAGATTTGTCATTATTTGCAGCTAAGACTATTGGTACTGTAGGTTCCTTTAGAATATCAATGAGCGTTTCAACTCCTCCATAATCAGATCTTCCATGTATACCATCTACTTCATCTACAAAGATCATCGGTCTACCAAGAACACTTGCATTACCAAGTACTGGTCCCAGTATCTCCTGAATTCTTTGTTTATTGCGTATGTCGCTTGCATTTAGTCCGATAAGATCATATCCAAATTGTTTTGCACAAATTGTTGCAAGAGTTGTTTTCCCAATTCCTGGTGGACCTACAAGCAGGATAGGTTTGCTTCCCTTCATCCATTTACCTAACCAGTTTATCATTGATTCTTTTGTTTCTTCATTACCAATCATATCAAGCAGATTTTTTGGTCTGTATTTTTCTGACCACATCAATTTTATCACTTGGGTAAGTTAGCAGAAAATGTTTGCCAAAGGTTTTCTTTTTGTAATTGGTTAAACCAAAAAAGATTGTAATGTTCTACGGTTAAAAATAAAAATTCTAAAAAGTTTCTATGTGAAAAGTCTTCAGGCAATAATTCAAGCGCAAGCCTTGCCTCACTTAGATAGAGATCACTTTTTTTCATAGTTATTTCAAACCCTTTCTTTATGTCTTTCATAAGCAAACCATAGTAAAGAGGCCATGACGGAATCTTGACAAATTTGTTTTTAATTGAATCTTCTATTTCATTTCCACATCCGACTGATTCTGCTGCCTTTGCCATGCCAAGATGAAATACTTCGCCTAGTGGAAATCGTGCCAGTGCCATGTTTCTTCCAGCGGTTCCCATAACTGCGCGGTATTTCTTATAACATTGTATCATTTCTTCCTCAGATATTTTGGTGGGTTTTGTTTTTAGTTTGAAATCAAGATATTGCCCAATTCTTGCGTCTTTAAAACCACGTTCAAATTCTTCAAGAACCGTAGCACCGCCCTTTGCAATTTTGTTTCTTGCAAGTTTAAGCAGATATGGATTCATTAGTTTGTAGTCATCCAGGTATTCCAGATCTTCGTCCTTATCCATTATTCTATCCATAGGTTCGCTCAAATCTATTGCAATGATATGTCCGTCAATTATGTCAGTCCTTAATTGTGCATCTTGTTTGTCTTTAAAATATTCAGAAGAGGCGTCATAAAGAGCCCTAAAGACAGGAAAAGTCATTTTAACAAAATTAGAATTAAGAATTCTTGAAACTCTATCTTTTAACATTTCATAGTTTTCAAGCTTTGATTTTACAATATTTACCTGTGATTTGTCGAGTACTATGTCAGTAGAACCAATCTCTTCTGAAAATTTTTGTTGAGTTTCAATAGGAGATTGGTCTGATTTAATTTCTTTTAATAGATCATCAGTAAACCGTTTGACGAAATTTGGAAATTCTTCCTCTGCTTCTTTTTTATACTTGTCAAATTGCTTGTAACCCTTGCTTTTGAAGAGAGCTTGTTTTACTATTTCTTTTCCAGGTTTAGTGTTCAAGAGCGCCTCCTTGCTGAAAATTGATTCGTTTTTACTACTCACATAATGGCAAATCTTACTTTGCTATTTATGCATTGAGCCTATTTGTGTTTTATTTGAAATAAATTAGGACAGAAAATAGAAAACTTGTGAAAGTAATAGAAGTGTTACAAGAAGCATCGTTAAGAGTTTATAACAATGTAAAGCACCTCGCAGGCACAGAAGAATCTGGCGGTGATTTTGGGAGAGGAGCAGGTGGGGACATATCAAGGAAAATAGACATAGTAGCAGAAAAAACAGTTCTAGATTATCTTAAAGAAATTAACTTTGATTGCGTAGTTATTGGTGAGGAATGTGGCCGTGTAGAGCTTTCTAAAAACCCCAAAGGATTTGTCATCATGGATGCAATAGATGGTTCAACAAATGCTGTAAGAGGAATTCCATTTTTTTGTTGTTCTCTTGCGTTTGCTACTGGCAACAAACTCAGTTCTATTACAGATAGTGTAGTAATGGATCTATCTAATGGAGAAATGTATCACGCAACAAAAGGAAAAGGTGCATTTTTGAATGGGAAAAGAATTCATGTCAATGAAAAAAATCATTTTTATTTTGTAGTTGGTCTTGACATGTCAGGAATTTCTCAAGATATGCTTCAGAGATTATCTCCTATAATTTCAGCATCAAATCATGTACGACATTTTGGTGCAGTTGCACTTGAACTTGCAATATTTGCACGTGGACTAGTAGACGTTTTTGTAGATATAAGAGATAAATTAAGAATTACTGATGTTGCTGCAGGTTATTTAATTGCATTAGAGGCTGATGGATACATTATTGATAAATCTGGAAAACTTTTGGACTCGGACCTAAGTTATGATAACAGAATCTCCTTTATTGCTGCTGCAAATAAAGAATACTTGGATGATACTGTAAAAAAATTAAAAATTAATGAATGAATAAGTAATGATTTTTACTGTTTCTTTTTGCATTACTCAAATGAGACGAATTTTCTGAATTAAAAATTATGGCGCCCTTGGCGGGATTTGAACACGCGTCGAGGCCGTGACA
>CAZDTF010000098.1:0-5087 GCA_964508325.1 uncultured Nitrosopumilaceae archaeon
AATTGAAGTCGATATTGTATCTGATAAATCATTTCTTGGCAGAGTTTGTGCACCATCAGGTGCTAGTGTTGGAAAGCATGAAGCAGTAAGCTTTCCTGATAACAATCCAGAAAAAAGTCTGGTAGTCCTTAATTCAAATTTAAAAAAATTAATAGGAGTAGATCCTTCTGACTTGAAATCCATTCATGATATAATAAGGAAAATCGATCCTTCTGCTAACTATACCAAAATAGGAGGTTCTGTTGCTTTTGCCCTCACTATTGCTTCCGTAGACTCGGCAGCTAGAGCCCTTGGTATACCCCTGTTCAAATTATTAACAAAGGATACAGACTTGAGGTTTCCTTTTCCGCTTGGAAATATTTTAGGTGGTGGTGCACATGCTGGTCCGGGAACTCCCGATATTCAAGAGATTTTGATCTGTGCCAAGGGGTCAAAGACAGTAACCGATGCAATAGAGGTAAATTTTGCAGTACATAAGGAATTACGAAAAATTCTTCAAAAAAATGATCCTGGGTTTACTAATGGACGAGGTGATGAAGGAGGGTGGGCGCCTAAACTAGATAATCATAAGGCATTAGAAGTTTCTGCAACAGCCTGCGAAAATTTGGGATTTACCTTAGGAAAAGAAGTTGCACTTGGGGTAGATTTTGCATCCTCTACTCAATGGAATGAAAAGAAAAAGAAATATTTGTATGATAGAGAGGGTTTTGAAAACACTCCTGAGGAACAAATAGATTTTGTTTCAGAAATAATAAAAAAATACAAACTTGTTTATGCAGAGGATGCGGTACATGAAGAGGCTTTTGAGGAAATGTCTATTTTGACCTCAAAATTTCCTAAAGTTTTGATAACTGGTGATGACTTAGTTGTTACAAACACAGAAATTCTCAAAAAAGCAGCAAAATTAAAGGCATGTAATGCAGCAATCTTGAAAGTAAATCAAGCAGGAAGTCTTTACGATGCACTTGAATTTGCAAAAGAAGCCCACAAAAACAAGATAAAGTTGATCACATCACATCGATCAGGAGAATCTATAGATTCACAGATAACACATATTGGAATTGCAACAAAATCAAAGATGTTAAAAGTTGGCGTGGTAGGTGGCGAAAGAGTTGCAAAGCTCAACGAATTGCTTCGTATTTCAGAGTATGATTTAATACATGGAATGGCAGAGATTTAAAAACACAACATGAGTAAACAAGAAGAATTTGAACATATGGAAAAGTATGTTCTATCCACAGGCATAAGGGTAGGAACACAAGTCAAGACAAAATTCATGATTCCATTTATCACAAAGGCAACTAATGAAGGACTATACATTATCGATAGCAAGAAAACTCTTGCAAGAATTCAAACTGCTGCTAAATTCATCAACAGAGCAGAAATCTCCAAAGTAATAGTATGTTCTGGAAGGGAATACGCAACTACACCTATAGAAAAGTTCTGTGAGGTAACTGGTGCTACTCCCATGCTTGGAAGATTTATGCCTGGAACCCTTACAAATCCACTTTTGCCATACTACATAGAACCACAACTAATTTTAATTTCTGACCCACAAACTGATGAACAGGCAGTCCTTGAAGCAACAAATGCAGGAATTCCAGTAATTGGTATTTCAAATACAGATAATGTTACATCCAAGATTGATCTTATTATTCCAGCAAACAACAGGGGAAGAAAATCTTTAGCAGCAACATACTGGCTTTTGGCAAGGGAGATACTTTTGCAAAAAGGCCAACTTAAAGCAGAAGAATCAATGAAATACGAAATTGATGATTTTGAGACCAAGATTACAGAAGAAGAGTTAGAAGAAGAGTCAGAAAGAATTACACCTCGATTCAGTAGACCACAGAGGCAATAAAATAATGCAGGTAAGAACACCAGCTGTAGCTGGAATGTTCTATCCAAAAGAAAAAGAAGAGTTAAAAACTGTTATACATGATTGTTTTTTACACCCGTTCGGGCCTGGAAAAATTCCTCCAACACCAAGTAATGAAAAAATCTTTGGTATTATTTGTCCACATGCAGGGTACATGTATTCTGGTCCAGTAGCAACAAATTCCTTTTACTCCATATCATCACAAAAACCTGAGCTTGTGATAATTACTGGTCCAAATCATTGGGGGCTTGGTTGTAATGTTGCTGTAATGAAGGAAGGCATCTGGAAAACTCCCCTTGGAGATGTAGGGATAGATACGGAATGTGCAATAGAGATAAACAAAATTTCTAAAGACATAGAGTTGGATTTTTTTTCTCATACCAGAGATCATAGTTTAGAGGTACAGATACCCATGCTTCAACAAATCTATTCTCATAAATTCAAAATTCTTCCTATAATTTTGATAAATCAAGACTACCATACAGCTGAAAAGATAGGTTCTGCAATAGCAAAGATTGTAAAAATGAGAAAAACCATGATTATTGGTTCCTCTGACTTTACGCATTATGAGGAAAATAGTTATGCCCACAAGCAAGACTCAGCATTGATAGAGCCAATTTTGGATTTAGATTTAGATAGATTTTACAGAGTTTTACAAGAAAATCAGGTCAGTGCGTGCGGATATGGAGCGATTGCATCAACCATGGTAGCCTGCAAGGAGCTTGGAGCAAAAAGAGGAAGTCTGTTAAAGTATGCTACAAGTGGCGATGTAACAGGCGATAAGAGTTCTGTGGTTGGATATGCCTCGATTGTGTTTTCATGAAATCTGTTGCTTCAGCACCTGGTAAGGTGATTCTATTTGGAGAACATTTTGTTGTTTATGGAATAAAGGCAATACTTTGTTCCATCGATAAGAGGATTACAGTTACATCACAGATAATCGATGAAAAAAAAATTAGGATACAATCTGATATTGGGTATGTAGAAACAGAGACAGATTCACTATCCACAACCGATAGATCTACGGCCTTAATGAAACCCTTTTTGTATATTGCAAAAAAAACATTAGAGAAATCAAAAAAAAATATTGGAATTGAAATAAAAATCGAGTCAGAAATTCCTTCAGGCATAGGTCTTGGCTCTTCATCTGCTTGTTGCGTTGCAGTTGCGGCATCGGTTACTGGTTTATTTGAAAAGCTACCAAAAGAAGAAATTTTGAAAATTGCAATAGAGGCAGAACGCACTATATTTGAGAATACCTCTGGGGCAGATTGTTCTGTTTGCACATTTGGAGGATTGATGGAATACGATATGAAAAATGGTTTTAAGAAAATCAATTCAAAAGCTAATTTTGATCTTGTAATTGCAAATTCAAAACAAGCCCATTTTACTAGTAAGATTGTTGAGAATGTGAGAAGGTTTAGAGAAAACAATGAAGATTTGTTTGCATCATTCTGTGACCAAGAATCACTCATAATTCAAAATGCTCTTGTGACTCTGGAAAAAAATGATCTGGTTACCCTTGGGGTGCTTATGTCAGAGAATCAAGATTTGCTTGAGCGGATAGATATTTCTACCGAAAAGCTGGACCTTTTAATAAAAGAAGCCAAAAAAACTTCCTTTGGTGCAAAAATAACTGGAGCAGGTGGAGGCGGTTGCATAATTGCACTTGTGGATAAATCTAATCTTGATTCTACTCTATCTAATCTTAAAGCTTATAGTGATTGTTTTACTGCAAAAATAGACTATAATGGGCTCTCATATACTTAGGAACAAAAATGCCAAAAGTACACATTGTAAAGATCGTTAATGTTGAAAGAGAAAAAGCATTCAAAACAGGAACAGATTTTGAAAGTTTTAAACGAAAGCTGCCACAGTATTTTAAATTAATTAGAACACGCTCAATTCGTGACTATACTTCGATTATTGAAGTTCATGCAAAAATAGCAGAAAAAGAATTTATCATGTTAACTAAACATGTGGTAAAACCACCTGAAATTCATGAAATTTTTATTCTGTCTGGAGATATCAGGGGTAGTCATATTACTGAAAAATATGAGAGTGTACCAACTGGTACAAGGATTACCGTTGATATGGATTTGAGGTTAAAAGGTCTACTCAGATTAACTAGTATTTTTTCAAAAAATAAGATGAAAGATGGTATAAGTGATTTTTTTAATGAATTTGTAAAGATGATAGAAACGTAATACATCTTTTTTATGGACTTTTCTTGTTCTGACTTGTGCCTAATCATAAAATTTCTATTCCTTTACTGATAGATACTTTTTAAACCGAGATGATTGCTGGAAAAAATATGATTTTAATAAAGCTTGGAGGTTCCATTATAACTTATAAGCAAAAGCCTCTAACTCCAAATCTTTCTTCTTTAGACAAGATTGCTATTCAATTAAAAAAAGTAAGAGAACCTATAATCATAGTACATGGTGGAGGGTCATTTGGTCATTATTGGTCTGTAAGATATGATATGCATACCAAACCTGAAAAATATAATAAAAAGGGTGTAGCAATAGTAAAAAATTCCATGGTAGAGTTGAATAAAATAATACTGAATTCGTTTTTAATACATGATCTAAATCCTTACTGCCTGCCTCCAACTGATTTTATGTTTGGAGATAAACCTGATATTAAGAAGGTAAAAGAAATTGCAAAAATTGCTAAGGATGGACTTGTACCGGTATCATATGGTGATGTTTTATGGCATGGTAAAAACAAGTTCTATATTTTATCCGGAGATAGAATCATTGGAATTTTAGCAAGGATTCTAAAACCTAGACTTGTAATTTTTGTATTAAATGTAGATGGAGTATACTCCAACATGAAATCAAAAAAGCTTCTTTATGAGATAAAGGGCCAAAAGACATCCATTTCGAAGGTTGGAATGGACGTAACTGGTGGCATGACCCGTAAGATAAAAGAATCTATAATGATATCAAAAAGTGGCATTGACGTATTTTTGGTAAATGGTAATAAACCTGAAAGAATTGTGAACGCTATAAAAGGTAAAAAATTTGAAGGAACTTTATTCAGGGGATAAAAGAGAGACATGGAATATTTGATTCTGGTAGACAGTAATGATAAACCCATAGGAACTGAGGAAAAGGTAAAGTGTCATTTGCCAAACGGTAAATTGCACAGAGCCTTTACGATTCTTTTATTCAACAGGGAAGGAAAGCTGCTTTTAACACAG
>CAZDTF010000099.1:0-5077 GCA_964508325.1 uncultured Nitrosopumilaceae archaeon
CTGAGGGAGTAGAAGTTGAAGAATTAACCCCAATACAGATTGTCGAAATTCTAAAGGACACTGCAGAGGACATGAAAAAAGAGACTGTAAAACCAAAACTACAGGATCCAAAAGATGAACCAATAGCAAACGTTGCAAAAAAAGTCTACCCTGATCTTAATGAATCGCTTGAAGCAGCAGCCTTGGATGAAGGTCTTAACGAACTTTTCAAGGTTCCTGTAAGTGAAGTTGTAGGAAAACTTTCTCCAGGCTCTGGTATAAAATATCTGGTTCTTGATGGGATTATAACACAAAGGTTGATTGATGCGGCAAAACAAGCAGGAATAGAGTGTGTTATAGGCCATAGGATGGCTAACCTAAAATCTACTGACGGCCTAGTACTCAAAACATTTACAGAGCTCGGCATAGCCTAGACATTTTAATGCCAGAACTTAAAGTTCAACATATTCTAACACTAGCAGAACTCTTAGCAAAAGGCGCAAGACATAACTTTGTTACAATTACAACATTGTCTCTAGGAAAAAGTATCAATAAATCCCAACAAGCAGCATCAAAACATCTTTTGGAATTAGAACGAGATGGATATGTAGAAAGAATACGAAGTGGACAAAGAGTTTCCGTAAGAATTACGGCAAAGGGTCATTCAGAGATGACAAGAATATCTACAATTTTAAAATCTAGCCTGGATTCTTCTCCTTCTCATATCGAATTCAAAGGAACCATTATCTCTGGTATGGGTGAAGGTGCGTATTACATGTCAATGAAAGGATACGAAAAACAATTCAAATCAAAACTTGGGTATGTACCTTTTCCAGGTACACTAAATGTTAAACTAAAAAATAAAGAATTCATTGAAGCAAAACGCACACTTGACGCCCATCCTGGTATAATGATAAATGGATTTTCTGATGGTAAGAGAACCTATGGCTGGGTAAAATGTTATACTGCTAAAATCAACAATTCGATAGATGCTGCATTGATTACTTTGGAAAGGACACATCATGATGATTCTGTAATAGAGCTAATTTCTCATGAAAATATTAAAAAGGCAACAAAACTTTCAACTGGTTCACAAATTTCAATTAGAGTGCCAATTCATTCAAAATAGGATTATGCTAAACTAGTTATTGAGCAGATTTTAATGATAGATATTGGTGATTGTTTGGATTGGACTTGGAATAGGAATTTTAATAGTTGCAATTTTGATCTCAAAAATATTGAAATCATCTAAAAATAGCTTTATTACCATTAAATGTAAAAAATGTGGTCTTAAGACAAGTGGTTTGAAATGCCCACTATGTAAAACTGAAAAAAGCAAACTAAAATAAATTAAAAATTGTGGAATATTTGTCAGTTAGGTTCTGTAAATGGAGCTACCATATTCATTTTCTATTTTAGAGCTTTTAATGTCTGGTATTGGAGATTGTAACCTAGCTATGCTTACGTTAACATTAATTTTCTTACATCCATCTGTTATGAATTTCTCTTGATGAACTTGGTCGTATCCTAGTGCTATGATATCAGGCTTTACAAATGCAACCGTTTTGAAAATATCTCCTTCATATCCAACTACTGCATAATCAACCATTGAAAGCGAGCTTACAAGGTCACGTCTCAATTCCATGTTGTGAAGAGGTATTCTACTTTTCATTTTCTGTGCTGTCTGATCTGTTGCGATTACAACAACAAGTACATTTCCCAGGGCCTTTGCAGCTCTTAGTGTATGCAAATGACCAGGATGTATTATATCAAAGACTCCTCCTGCCAAAACCACCCTCAAAGAAGACCTTCCTAACTCTGTAAGTGTTTTTTTATCAGATTCAACTATTCCGTGTTTTACAAACGATTCTATCCTTGTCCTGAGATGATCCGGATTTACTGGTAGATGACTTTGAATTAAAGAAATAGGATCCCCTTTTGAAAGAGAAGCTACGTATAAGACTGAAATGTTTTCCTTATCAAGTGCATCGAGCTATATCACTAAAACAAGATTCCTACTCTTGTTTCATCTATAAACTCTCTGCCCACGGGTCTACTCCCTTTGAAAATCTTAACGCGTCTATCAGGCCCTCTGCATATCCTATACTTAGAACTGCAAGTTCTTCTTTTCCTTCACTTTGAAATTTTTCTGCATCATCCAAGTAAAGATTAGCATTTTCTAAAACAGATTGGAGAGATTTGTCATTTTTGAATTGCTTTGTTACCTCTTCTAGCGCTTTTCTAGCTTTTGGAATATATTTTTCTAGCATCTGTTCTGAAATTTTTTTAATCCTTGATGAATTATCAAATGGTTCATCAAGACATTTTGCAAGAACTTTTAATGCATCAGATTCTGTAAAATGCATTTTTCCTGGTATTATAATTGAATGAGGGGGTTTGCCAAAATCAGCTATTTTAAGTGCGGATAATTTTCCTGCAATTATTTTTTGGTTTCTTGAGCCAATTCTTGATGCTACTATTGCAAAACTTGATTCATTAACAACATTTCTTTTTTGTTCCTTTTCTGCCATGAGGAGGTTTGAAAATGAATCCTTTGGATCCAAGAAAAATTTCTTATCATTGTTGTATTCTAAAATTATGATAGTATGACTTCCAGCTATAAGATTTTCATAAATTGTATAGTATACACTAGGAATTGATTGCTTCTCATTCATCATAGTTACAGGTTTTCCTACCTTGTAGTAATGTAAACCACATTCTCCAACAAGAGATGTGATGGCAGATGCAGCATGGATGGACTTTGTTTTAATTTTCTCTAAAATTGCTCTTGTTCTCAACTCAATGTGGGTTGTAGCAATGTATGGATCCCCATAAGAAAGGAGAACAACATTTTTCTTTTTAGCATTATTAAGAATTGTTTTCCCATCTTCTACCATCCATCTAGCTGCAGTTTTGAACTCTCCTTTTACCAACTTCTTGATCTTTAGTAATTCTATCTGTGAGATGGGACTTGTAAAGACTTCAAAGTATACAATGTCTGCCTGCTTTAGGATTTTCAATGTATCAAGACCTATTCCACCAGTGCCAGATATTCCTAAACCTATGAACCAGAGCATAATCGAATCTCAGATTTTGGGTATTTTGAGCTTCGTATTATTTTATTCAGATTTTCCATGCAATCTTTTTAGATGGTAAAGCATGTGTTTGAAAACCTCGATACTTCTAAGATATTCATCTACTGAAACTCGTTCATCGATTGTGTGTGAAGCATGAGGATCTCCTGGACCATAAGTAACAACTGGTATGTTCAAAGCATTTCCAATTATATTCATATCACCTGTCCCAGTTTTTCTGATCAACTGTGGTCTTGTTTTTTCAACAGCGAGTACTCCTAAAGTTAATGCTCTAACAAGTGGAGAATTATCTGGTGCTTCAAAGGGTTCTGTTTCATCAAGCACAGAATAAAACGCATTAACTCCTTGTCTTTTTGAAACTTCTTGTACAGTAGTCGCTATCTTTTCACCAACAGTTTTGCAGTTCATGTTTACTGGAATTCTTATGTCCAGTATAGCATCACATTCTACTGCAGTTACGTTGTGGCTAGTTCCACCTTTTATCTCAGTTAGAGTTGCAGTTAACATCAAGCCCTTTGGTTTGTCTGATTGATTTGCCTCAAGAGCATCTTTAAGTGCTTTAATGAATACATATGATTCATCTATCGCATTTTTTGCAAGCCATGGGGCGCTTGCATGTGCGCTATTTCCAACATTCACTTTAAGATTGATTGCAATTCTTCCTTTGTATGCTATCGTTATGTTTTTTATTCCACTTGGTTCGCCAAAAATTGCATAATCGATATCAATCTTTTGTTTAACCAGACTTTTTATTCCTGTTGCATTCCCTTCTTCATCTACTACCGCAGCAAAGACTACGGTTCCACTGTTGTTTTGAATAGAAGCTGTAGCAAGAAGCATTGCCATAAGGGGAGCTTTTGCATCAGAAGCACCCCGTCCGTATATGTGTCCATTATCGTTTTTGACTTTGATTTTACCTGGTACTGTATCCATGTGACCACACAAAAGAATTTTGGGAGAACCTGAACCTTTTGTTGCAATCAAATTTCCAACCTCATCAATGTGAATATTTTCAAATCCTAAATCATCACACTTGTCAGCTAGAAATTCTGCGAGAGGTTTTTCCGCAAGTGAAGGAGTATAAAGTCTAAGTGCTTTCTCAAGCATCTTTACTGAAAACCTTGGTGTTACTGTAATTGAAGAGTCCAATTTTTATTTTCTCGATTGTAAGGCGTAATCTATCATCATTGCTGGAATATCTACACCAGTAACTCTAACAGTATTTTTGTATTCTGTTGTGTTATTTATCTCGTGTACAACAAGGCCTTTTTCTTTACTTTCCATAAGATCTACTCCGACTATCTGCCCATAAACTGCATTTTTTGCCTTGATGCAAATATCTTCTAACTCTTTTGTTACTTTGCATACTTCGGCTCTTCCACCAAGCGCCATGTTTGTTTTCCATTGACCATCTCCAGAATACCTATAGATCGCAGCAACTACCTTGTCTCCAATTATAATTGCTCTAATATCACGAGGCGGTCTTTGCACAAATTCTTCAAGGTAGTACACCTGATAAATTGGATACATCCTTTCTCTACTTTCCATTATTCCCTCTGCAGAATCACGGTCCTTTAATAGGGCAATCATTCTTCCCCAACTGCCAACGGTTGGTTTGAGAACCATGGGGTAACCACTTTTTTCTAGAGCCTCTAATGCTGCTTCTTCAGAAAATGCGACTGAACTAAATGGAGTTGGTATACCTTGTTTTTGCAAAAGCATATGAGTAAACAGTTTGTTTCCTGCAAAGATACTTGTGTTTAAACAATTTATCACATTAGCTCCTTTACCTTCTAATGCTGCTGTTGAATGAAGACTACGATAGTAACTGACACATCTTTGTAATACAGTATCAAAACTATCCTTGTCTTTGTCTAAATTTAAAAATAAATTCTTGCAGTCCACCATCTTGATATTGATGCCTTTTTTCTTGCTGGCATCGAAGAGAGCTTTTTCTTCCCACCTGATGGTATCGTAGAGAATCGATAAACCGGAGCTCACTG
>CAZDTF010000100.1:0-5031 GCA_964508325.1 uncultured Nitrosopumilaceae archaeon
AAAAAATATCGATTCAAAACACGATACAAATAGCACAAGAAGAGAAAGACAGCATATGATAAAATATCAAAAAACAACCAGAAAGAAATATAGTACATCAAATACAAAAAAACATCCAACAACTCTTTTTCTATATTCATGGAAGCAGATGGCGGTGTACCACTTAAGCGATTTGTAAATGGCTCTGAAGTACAACCAAGCTTGACTAGTATATTAGAAAACCAATGTAAATGCAAAGTGTTTGATTTTCACGAAATCTCACTTACAAATTAAGCATTTTGAAAAGTGTCAACGTTTTTTTATAGTCTGAGAGTAGTCTGTGCGATTGAATCCGCTACTAAAAATTCAAGAGGCACACAAAAATGGTCTTTTGCCTGACAAGATCCATCACACCATTACAGAAAGGTTTTCTATAGTATTAGAAGGAATAAACAGAATAGAAAAGGCATCAGGAATCAACTTTCCAATCGCATATGTAGAGCCATCCATAATATTATCACAATCTCATAGCTCAACAGATCTTGGAATCTTGTTTGCAAGAACAACCCCTGTTGTTACGGCAGAAAAACTAGAAATTATGATTCAAATCACAGCGCCACTAGTCGCTTTTGGCCTAAAGGGAACAATACATGCGATTTTGGCACACGAGTTCTTACATTATCTAGAACTAGAGCGCCGCATATCGAAAATGGAGATTCTTTCTGATGAGCTTTCAGGGAACCTGTTTGAGAGCACATATTCTGATGCAACAAGATTATTTGATCCAAGAGCAGTATTTGATGACAAGACCTTACTGTTGCATATAACAAAGAAATTTCCTGAGGGGTTTAGGGACTACAAGCTAGAAGATAAGGTGGTCAAATTCTGGATAGAAAAAAATTTACCGACTACAAAGATAACCATGGATACAAACATTGTCAAAATTCCAACAGACATTCTTGCTAAGACAAAGATTGATCAAAAACTAGAATCAAAACTTGACGAGCTTGAACAAAAAATGTCAAAACTTCGCAAGAAAAAATATTATTGATTATTGTATGAATTCAGTGAGGTTGCATTTGCCGCACGTACGTCTGTTTTTATGCTCTGACATAAATACTCCCTTGCCACACCTAGAACATTCTTTTCTTATTTTTTCAGCCTTTTCTCCTTTGACTTTGTAATACTTGTATACGTTAGGACTGGAACCTTTCTTTCCTGCCATCACTCACTCTTTTCCTTTTTTTCTTTTGGTTTTTCTTCAGCTTTCTTTTCTTCTTTTTTGGGCTTGTCTTCTATCTTTTTCTCTTCAGATTTTTCTGCAGGTGCTTCCTTTTCCCCTTCCTCTGGTTTTTCACCTTCATCTTTTGCCTTGTCTGATCTTTTGAAAATTGCTGGCTTGAGATGTTGTCTTGCTAATTTTTCATCATCATAAACATAGAAAGTACCTGTTACAATTGGTCTTCCGGTCTCATTTTGTAACTTGATTGGAACTACGACCTTGCCATCAAGCTTGAACTGCTTTGATATCATATCTGCTGCTTCAAGCCTTTTCAGCTTTCCGGCTAGTCCCCTAAACGTACACGTGATTTCCCTTCTTGAGAGAATATCGTTCTTTACATCACGTGTTATTTCCATCATTGACATGTATTCCAAGTCCTTTTAATAGTTCATATAAATCTTAACGGAAAATTGCTAACAAATTTAAGAAATTAAACCATTGTCTGCCTGTGGATCGTTTTATGATTCACCTGAAAAACTCAGGTTATGTTCCGCAGGATGCAAAAAAGCTCCTATCACAAGCTGACAAGCTAGTTTCCGGAATGCATGCCATTGTAAGGGATGCAAGAGTTTCAAGCAGATATTTGGAGTTTGACACTTCAGTATCAAAAGAACATCTGGATATTTTGGTAAAAAAACTCGAAACCATATCCCCACTTGATAATACAAGACATCTAGTTGAGGAAGAGATAGAAAAGGAGGAGGCAGTAGAAAAAGGAAGAGAATATTTCAATTACGAGAGGTTTTGGGAGTGTCACGAAATACTAGAGGGGGTATGGAAGAAAACATACAAGGCAGAAAAGGACTTGGTTCAAGGGATAATTCTTGTGGCTGCGGCTTTTGTTCATTGTCAGAAGAATGAGGATGAAATATGCCTTTCAATTTTAAAGCGTGCAATTGAAAAGATTGCTAATGCTTCAGGGAAATACTACAAAATAGATATTGACATTCTAAAAAGTAGAGTCTTAGAAATAATCCGTTCAGGGAAGATTGTGACCTTTATGGTTTGATTAATTTCAGGGCCGTTTTTATCACATCTGCGCCTGCAAGTAGACCGATCTTACCTTTTTTAGACTCTTCCTCGGTAAATCTGGTAGTTCCATCTTTTTTTACCGAATCTCCTGAAACCAAGACAGGAACTGGATCATCACTATGTCCTTTGTTTATGCATGGTGTTGAATGATCTCCTGAAATTACAATTGAAACTTTACTAGTATCTATATCGCCAAGTAACGTTCCAAAAAACCTTCTATCTATTTCTTCTATGTTTTTCATTTTCCCTATTGCATCCCCGTCATGACCAAACTCGTCAGGTCCTTTGATGTGAACATATATAGCATTCTGAGTTTCCATTGCCCTTGCAGCAACTCTTGCTTTCTCTTCGTAATCAGTCAGGCCTCCAGCACTAAACGTCTTCATTTTTAATACATTTGAAATTCCAATCTCTACTGGCATGTCAACAATGCATGAAAATTTCATTGCATGTAAATCATTTATAGGAATTACGTCAGGGAATTTGTTCCCTGCATCGCGTAATAGTATGCTGTTTAAAAGTTTCTTGCCTTTTTCCTTGCGAGCTTTGTTTGTTTCACTTTTTTTCATAATTTCTAGTGACTGTTCAGTAAATTCATTGACAAGGGTAGCTGAAAGTTTTGCGCTTGTGGACTCGTTGAGAGGAAGTGCTTTTTCAATCTTAAGGTAATCTCCTACGGCTTTTGCCACTCCCATTCCGTCTATTCTTGCATATGCAGGGTCGGTGTTGCTTATTTGTGAAGAAAGACGTTCGCCATCGCATCTTATCCTAACAACCAGTCTGTGGCCTATTGTTGGTGCAACCACAACAGAAGCTCTTGGATCTGAAAATTTTATTTTCCGTTCTATATCAAGGGCAACAGCAAGAGCATCTTCTTTCTCTATTTTTCTTCCAGCTCTTCTATCTATTATGATGTTGTCATCGTTTACTGTAGCAAAATTTCCTCGTAAAGCCAAGTCACCATCTTTGAAATCTATTCCTATTCCTATGGCTTCTATTACACCCCTGCCAACATAGTCTGCGTGTTGAAACTTGTATCCTAACATATTAAAAACTGCAATATCTGATTGCGGAGCAATTCCTTTTCCTACAGAAATTACCTGCCCTATGGAACCATTTTTTGCAATCCTGTCAAGATTGGGAGTTTTTGCATAACTAAGGGGGGTCGCACCTTTTAGCTCTGGGTGTGGAAGATCCCCTACACCATCAAGCAGAACATATACTATATGTACATCAGAATTATCAGTAATTTTTTATCAACTCACTTTCGAGGTTTGTTGTGTTACACATAAACTTTACAATATTTTTTAACCTATCTTTGAAAAGGTTTCCAAAGATGGAAAAGTCGTATTGAATACTTTAGCACATGTTATCTGGTTGTGTACAAGAAAGTGCACCACTGTTTTGATACTATTTTTGGTCGCCTTATTCTAAAGTAATCGACCTTGGCAATATATTGAATTTCGACTTCTATCTTATCATTTTATTGGCGACTTTTTTAAAAGCCACCACGATTATTGCCTTTTAATGATTCCAACTCAAAAGTTTTCAAAAATACTTGTAGCAATTGATGGCTCTGAAAATTCCATGACAGCAGCAGACATAGCTATTTCAATGGCAAAAAGAAATGACGCCGAAATAATTGCCCTGCACGTCTTGCATATTCCTAATTCTGCATTATATCTAACCACTACAAAACAATATGAAGAATTTACAAAAAAAATTAAACAAGATCTTGATGTGTGGTTTAACAGAATACGTAAGAGGGCTAAAGAAAATAAGGTTGAAGTAAAGACAGTAGTCATTGAAGTTACCCATAATGTAGCAGCTGATATTGTTGATTATGCCAACAAAAAAAAGGTTAGTATAATTATAATTGGTACTAGAGGAAGATCAGGCTTTAAAAAATTATTACTAGGAAGTATAGCTGCTGAAGTTGTTATTTATGCACAATGTCCTGTCCTAGTAATAAAATGAACTGCAAGTGAATCGCCACTTTCTGTTTTCATGTTATTATGTAAATCCGAACCCAGAATTTCATGTGATCGGAGTTGTTAAATTACAGATTCCGATCTTTGAAAAGGTTTTAAATTACTAGATCCCGAGTGTAGTGATATGGGGGACCTTCGTAAAGATTATGTCATTGACAAGTTTGTAATTGTTTCTCCAGATAATCACGTGGCTACCGATTCTAAAAAATGTCCATTTTGTCCTGGAAATGAATCCATGACAAATCCATCATCACTTTCTCTTGTTGCAAAAGATGGAATGTTACAAAGACTACAGGATAGTGAAGACTACTATGTTGAAGGCTGGTCGGTCAGAGTTTTTGAAAGTAAAAATCCAGTGGTTGCTACAACCTCCGAAAATTCGTACAGTGATAGGCCATTATATAGCGAGCCTGCTTATGGATATCACTACATTGTAGTTGCGTCAGAAAAACACAAAGACTCCCTTGCGTCAATTCCTGTAGAACAATGGTCAAATGTTCTGGTAGTTATTCAGGATAGGCTTCGTTGGCTTTACACCCAAAGGGGAGTAACATACGTCTCAATTTACGTCAATCATGGAAAAGAAGCTGGCGGTTTTACCACACATCCTCACCTGAACGTAGTTACCTTTTCAACAATCCCGCCAACCATAGAGCAAGAAGCAGAGGCTTCGCACAAAATTTTAAATGAAAAGGGAATATGTCCAATGTGCCAAGCTGTAACTACCGAAACAGGGGGACCAAGACA
>CAZDTF010000101.1:0-4977 GCA_964508325.1 uncultured Nitrosopumilaceae archaeon
CATATGGTTCTATTCTTGGCGGTAATTCAATTACAAAAAACCGGGGTAAGATAATTAAAAAAAATGATCAGTTGTATTTTCTTACTATTCATCCTGCTGCAACAATTTACACTCCAGATCTTAAACAAGTCTTAAAAGATGACATGAAAACACTAGTAGAAGCACTAGAGAAAGTAAAAAAGGGAAACCATGTCCAGAACTTATCATGAGGACTCTTCCACGTTCATTTTATGAGGAGGATACAGTTGACGTTGCCCAAGACATTTTAGGTAAAGTTCTTGTAAGAAAAATAGGTAAAAAAATAATTTCTGGTATTATAATTGAAACAGAGGCATACAGGTACAAGGACGATGAGGCTAGCCATTCTTTTGTAGGAATGACAGAAAGAAACAAGGCAATGTTTGGACCAGTAGGAAAAGCGTATGTCTATTTCACATACGGTATGCATTACTGTATGAATGTAGTGGCAAAAAATAATGATTTTGATGCAGGGGCTGTTCTTTTTAGGGCGCTTGAACCAATAGAGGGAATTGATTTTATGGCAAAACAAAGAAAAACCAAATTGATATCAAACCTTACCGATGGACCTGCAAAGATTACCCAAGCATTACAGATAACAAAGAAACTATACGGTGAGGATTTGACAAAACCTTCTAGTTTATTTGTCATTGAGGGTAGGGAAATAAAAAAATCTCAAATTAAGGCAAGATCAAGAATAGGAATTAAAAAAGCTACTGATAAACTTTGGAACTTTAGTTTAATAAACTAGTTTTGTCAATTTTTAAAAAAATTAAGATGTAGGTGCTGGCCTTGCTTGGAGTACTAAGGTCAGATCCATGGTTTTGCCCAACCTGTTTATTGTTAAATCTACTTTGTCTCCAACAGATTTTTGTTCATCCACATACGCGATAATGTCATAGATTGTTTTAATTGGGTGACCATCGACTGCAGTAATTATGTCTCCGCCATGGGGAACATTGTTGTCATCCAAAGTAGACGGTATTAATCCTGCCTTGTATGCAGGTCCATCTTTTACAACTTGATCAACAACTACTCCTTTGTAGTTTCTAGCTAATCCGTTTGCTAGTGCAACGTCTGGATTCATACTCGTTCCAGCTATACCAAGCCAGGGATGGTTGTAGCTTCCATTTTTGATTAATTGTGGAGCTACTCTCTGAATTGAACTAGATGGAATAGCAAATCCAACCCCAGAAAATTCGCCCGTATTTGTATTGATAGCGGTATTCATGCCAATGACCTCTCCTTGAATGTTTAGTAGGGGTCCGCCAGAATTGCCTGGGTTGATTGGTGCATCAACTTGAATCACATCAGGTATCGAAAATCCAACGTTTCCATTTGGTAGGAGGCGACCAACCTGACTTACTATTCCGTGTGTCATAGTGTCACTAAGCCCAAAAGGATTGCCTATTGCAATTACTTGTTGGCCAACTTGAAGTTGTGAGGAATCCCCAAAGGATAGTGGAGTAAGATTTTCATCCGAAAAATTATCAATTATTTGTATAACTGCTATGTCATTATCAGGGTCAGTTCCTATTACTTTGGCCGTATATGTATTTCCATCCTCAAAAGTAACATTGACCGTTTTTGATCCCTCAACTACATGGTTGTTTGTAATTATGCGACCTTCTTTATCATAAACAAACCCAGAGCCAAGTCTAGTAGATTGGCTTTGAAGTGGACTTCCATTTATGATGACACTATTATCAACAGTTGAGACCTTGCTTGTTATCTGTACAACAGAGTTTTCCACTTTTTTAAATATCGCTGTAAGATCTGCATCTCCAGTTGCTGTTTGACTTGATGAACCAGGAGAACCTGCCGGCCCTTGTGGACCTGGTATTCCTTGCGGACCCTGTGGACCAGGTGGACCTTGAGAACCCTGTGTGATGGCAAGAGAATTATTCGTAAGGGGATTGCCAGTGGATTCAATTGTAACTACTGCTGCAAGAACTATAACTGCAGCTATAAGAACCATTTCCATTTTTTTCGTTTCTTATCGCCAAATGAAATATCTTGGAAGCAATAAATATCCTTTACGAAGCTTTCGTTCAGCATTACCTAAATATACACAATCATCGGTTATTCATCAATGAGAAAAAAACAAAACAACAAGAATAAAGCTAAATTCTTTACTAGAGGTACAATCATAGGTATTGCTGTTATTGCGGCAGCCGCAGTTGCTGGTGGATATTTTGCCTTAGGTACCATGATTCCAGTTAATGGGATAACACCAGTTTTACAAACTCCTACCAATGTTTACATCTTAGCTACACATGATAATCAAAATGGTTACTTTTTTGAAGAACAATCAACGAGGCAAGGCAAAAAAACTCTGGCATCGGGAGCAGTAGATGCTTCAATCCATCTAATAAAAGGAGAATTAGTATCTCTTCATGTAGTCAATGAGGATAAAGATACTCAATCACAGATGGACCTCAACATTGATGAATTCAATGTGCATACAAAAAAATTGAACCCACCGGCCGGTATCTTTTTTGATTCCCAGACAATCAACTTTCTAGCAGATAAGACTGGGACATTCAAATATTATTCTACAATTCATCCTGAGATGAAAAGTACTATAATTGTTGAGGAAGGGTAGATGCACAATAAAACCAATTTTAATTTTAATAACCATTATTCTAAAATAGAGGCTTTCATCTCATGATGGATGAAGAGGCTCCGTCATCATCACGCGCCGATATACTTGATCTTATGGATGGATTTATTGAAAAAATGCTTAAGATAAGGAGACTCATTCTTGCTGTTTTCATTTCAGGTATTTTTCTAGCTCCATTTGCTATAGGGCTATCGATATTTCTTATGACACATCCAAGGTTTTTTTCCATTCTTCAGAGAGAATATCAATTTGGCGCAATCCTCTACGTGTTATTAGGCGTGATTATTTCTGTTTCTGTGGTATGGTTTGTAGCAGGAATAAGGCAATACCGTGAAATAAAATCTTGGAACAAAAGATATGATGAATTTCTCAAAGAAAAAGACGAGTTGAACAAAAAAATTGCATCCAAGTATGGCCTTGAAGAGGATTAAGGACCAGACCTTTCATCAATATTCTTTCTACGCGGAAACATTTTCTCATAGGGCTCCAAAATATCTCTACAGAACTCTATTCCCTTCTGGGTCGGTTTATAAATTGTAATTATTCTCTTGCCTAGAGTTTTCCCCTCACTACTAATCATGTTGTTTAATTCTAAATCGTCAAGGATAGGTTTGTGTTTTTTCAAGTTCAAGCCACAAAAACTAACTAAAGCAGTTTGATTTAATTCTCCATATTGGACAAGCATCAAAATTACATCCTTTACAATGTAAATTCTGTCTCGATAAGAGCCATGAGAGCCTGACATAGTTCAAATGTCAATTATAGGCGCTAAATATAACCTCTAATTATGAATTTTCATTGTAAAGGGTAAAATTTTGACATCTAAAGATCTATGACTAGTAACCCCGCGCAAAAATTGCCATTTCTTTGCTAGGTCTTTTACAAATGATACAAGGTTGATCTGATTTTTTATTGTTAAAAGGAATTACTCGAACGTCTGCCCCCGTGGTTTCTTTTATTTCTTCTTCACATTTTTGATCACCGCACCAAGGGGAATTCAAAAATAAACCGTTCTCCAACCCTGATTTGAATGTCTCAAAATCAAACACCTCCTTTGTTTTCTCATCCAAGAAACTCCTTGCATTTTCAAATAGACTATTCTGTATTTCATTTAACGTCAAGTCTACCCCATTTTCAACATTTTCAAAAGAAAGATCCGTCTTTTTTTGATTATCTCGTCTTACTAACACCATCTTGCCTTTTGCCAAATCTTTTGGGCCCATCTCTATTCGTAATGGAACTCCTTTCATCTCCCAATCGTGGAATTTGTAGCCAGGGGTAAATTCATCTCGCATGTCTACGTGAACCCTGATTTTCCTTTTTGATAGGATTTGTTCTATTTCTTTTGATGTTTTAATGATCTGTTCTTTATCAGGTTCAGAATAATAAATTGGAACAATTACTACTTGAATTGGCGACACTCGGGGCGGAAGCACTAAACCCTTGTCATCTCCATGAACCATTATCAATGCTCCAATCAACCTCCAAGAAACCCCCCAAGAGGTCTGCCAGGCAAAATGTTCCACATTTTCTTTATCTAAGAATTTAACATCAAATGGTTTTGAAAAATTTTGTCCTAGAAAATGCGATGTTCCCATTTGAAGGGCCTTACCATCAGGCATTATAGCCTCCATAGTGGTAGTGTAAACTGCACCTACAAATTTCTCCTTATCTGTTTTTTTACCAGTAACTACAGGAATGGCAAGTTCCTCTTCAACCGTTTTTTTGTATATTTCAAGTATTGATATGACCTCTTGTTCAGCTTCTTCTTTTGTTGCATGTACTGTATGGCCTTCTTGCCATAAAAACTCTGATGTTCTAAGGAATGGTTTTGTGGATTTTATTTCTGCACGAAGTGCTGTATTCCAAAAATTAATCTTTAATGGTAAATCCCTCCAACTTTTTATCCATTTAGAATACATTGAATAGGCAAGAGTTTCAGAGGTTGGTCGTAATGCTAACCTGTCTCCAATTTCAGAGTTTCCAGAATGAGTGACCCAAAAAACTTCCGGATTAAATCCCGCAAAGTGTTTTGATTCTTTACTAAGAAGCGATTCTGGGATTAGAACTGGCAAAAAACCATTCTGATGGCCAGATCTTTTTAATTTTTCATCAAGTGAATCTTTGAGCGATTCCCAAATCGAGTATCCGTATGGTCTGAGCACAATGAGTCCTTTTACGGGGGCATAATCCGCAAGCTCAGCTTTGATTACAACTTGTGTATACCATTCACTAAAATTTCCATTTTTCTTGGCAGTTATTCCTATCTCTTTACTCAATTTACATCAGTTTGGGATATGTACTAATGAGCTTTCTGGTCTTTAGAGTGGGTCGCC
>CAZDTF010000102.1:0-4972 GCA_964508325.1 uncultured Nitrosopumilaceae archaeon
CAAATCCAGTAGAAGAAATCTACTAGACCGTTTCTACGTTTTAAGGAAGCGACCAAATCCTACAATTCCATTTGCGTTTACATCCCATTTAGCTGGAGTTATCCATAAATTTCCATCGGTATCTGCCTCAAGGTATAATGTTGCAAGAACGTTTGAGGGCGGAGCTTGAAGTGATGCAGGTCCTGCAATAGCTTTTCCATTAACTGGGTTGTACATGCTTCCATGGCACGGACATTCTCCCCTTTTTCTTCCGTCTTGAGGCCAGTATTTCCAAAGACACCATAAATGTAGACATACCATACTATAAACACGAAAAGCACTTACATCATCTAAATCTCCACCAAGTTCTGATGGCAATCTAATAAACTGCCATTTTCTAAACGCCTCTTGATCAAGAACTGTATCGCCAGTTAACGGATAAGTGATTACCTCAGAGTGATTTTTTGGAAAAACTTTGACGTTTGCTTGGGTACCATCAGGTAGTATAGCTTTAGCTTTTTGTAGTGAAGCATTTGATGGGTTTGGCATGAATTGACCCCAAGGAACAAAGGGAGTAAAAGTGAGAGCAGTTCCTGCTGCCCCTAATAACTTTAAAAAATCACGTCTAGACAGAGTATTCTTAGGGCTAGAATCCTGCTCAGACATCTAGCTTTCGTTTTTGAAAAATTGCATATAAACCTTGTCTAACTTCTCTTCGAAATTTTAAATTTTTTTAAAGTAATTATAAATATAAAAATTGCCGCTACAATTCCAATTGTTATTTCTGCTAGGGTATAGTAAATTTCATTAGATGAACCGTTTCTTTCCGGAGAGAGTATTTTGCTTATTGCATTATTGTCAACATTTACGATAATTGTTTGCATTATTTTATTTCCTGCCTTGTCTTTTGCTAAAACTTTAATGTTGTATTCCCCATTTTCTAACGTCCTAGTGTCAAATTCTACAGATCTCTTATCAAAGACTTTTTGATTTGGAAGAGTAACTGTTATTCCGCCATGATCTAAAAGATTTGGTTCATCGATCTCAAGGTCTATTGTTGCTATGTTTGAAATTGTCGAATCATTCGTTGGTGATTTGAAAATAATTTTAGGTGCAGTGTTATCAATAGTGAATACAGACTCTTTCGATATACTGTGCCCAACTGTATCTGTTACAACTAATCGGATCGTGTGAACCCCTTCACTTAATTTCTTAGGCAAGTCATAAAAGCTACTCGCATTAAATTTCTGAGGCCCAATCCCATCAAGATAATATTTTATGCTATCAATATCTTCTCCGACAATTTTTGGTTCAATTTTGAATGTATTATTTATAAAATCAGGCATACCAAATTGTATTTGTGGACTTTTTTCAACAGGAAGAATAGTAGAAAATTTTGTTGAAATTGTAATTGGTTCAGAAAGTGATTGACCACTAAACAAAGTTGAATGCATTAAGATGGAATATGTCCCAGTCTGATTGATTGATGCATACAAAACTGTTGATGTTGCATCGTTATTTTTTATCGGATAAAATCCTCCCCCCTCACTGAAAGGTTGACTAGTACCAAGCCAATCACCTGTTGGCCAGCCTTGAATTTGAAGCACTCCAGGTGGAACATTTGTCTGTACAATTCTTCCAAGAGGATCCACTACAAAAACTGAAAGATTAGTGTCCTTGTTTTCCCATGAAATGTTTAGTGAAACTGCATTAATTGTTTTGTCTTGAACATCAAAATAATACTGCCTCCAGTCTCCTGCATTATACCTGTTAGACATATCAAATGCCCCACCAATATAGCCATTCCCATACAGAACATCGCCATTCGTAGAACCTTTCAAAACTGTAGGCATATCTTTTGATTCAAGTTTCTTTAAAACTCCAAAGGAGACTGGAACATTGACTTCATGTAAATCATCTTTGAATGAAAGAAATCCTTGAAATGCTCCTGACTGAGAATCTGGAGGAACGACAATTGTTGCAATTACATGAGATGAGCTGTGTGGTGCAACCTTAATGTCATTTGAGTTTAACCAAATATTGTTCCAATTATCCTTCTTATAATAACTGGCAGAAATGGTATAATCCATTGACGTAGAGTTTTTCTTTGTATCTCCTTGCCAGTAGGAATACCTTGTTGGAACAGGGTAGATACCAACTAGTGGCATATGTTTGATTTTTGAGTTTGGTTCTGAAATTCTTAGTTCCTGAACTGTTCCCCATGAACCTCCTCGATTTACCATGGAAAGTTCGGTGTACGTTGGTTTACTATCATTATTTTTGTTATCCCAATCATATAGATAAAGAGATGAAATCCTGATATCGTCTGCATACATCTTAGATGAGGAATTCAAAAATTCTGAAAATGGAAAGTTGAGGTTAAGGACCATCAAGGACGCGTCATCTGGAATAGGTTTTGACTTTTGGAAGAAAGAAAGCAGATCTAGATGGTTTTTTACATTTTCAAGTGGTAAATAATTTGGTCTGAAGACTCCTGATTTGTTTAGGAGAGGATCTTTTAGGTTGACTGCTGTAGTACCGTTATACTGTGATTTCTTTATTAATTCAAGAATTTTTGGTGTTATTTTAATTTCAAGCTGTCTATCTGTTGGATTTTCAATGGTAAAGGTAGCAGATGTTCTATCACCTGGAAGTAACCTACCTCCAAACCATGAAGTTTCTGGAAAGGAATTATTGTTTAATTGAAATCTTTCTAATCCAATTGAGGATGAATTGATTGTTTTAATGGGAACATCTAAGATCTTTTTTATGTTAGAATATGATGCATCATTATATACAATAAATGTATCATCTTTTTCGTTGACAAAATTTATTGCATTTGTTACGTTTACGAGTCCAGCTCCCTGTGTAAACGGATCATTTTGTAGATCAGTTGCAGTGGACATCAAAATGTTTTCAATTCTAAAAGGATCATATCGTTCACCTTTCTGTTTTAAACTTTCCATTAATACTGCAGCAGAACCAGCAACAAGTGGAGCTGCTAGACTCGTTCCACCAAAAAGTGCAAAAGGATCTGTTGCATTTTTGTTATATTTTGTAACACTGGTTGGAGTAAAGCTATATTCACCAACTGCCATCAAATCAGGTTTTGGATCTCCTATTAAACTAGGTCCTCTGCTTGAGAATCCCGCAACGTCGCCTGAAAAATAAGTGCTGTTTCCAAATCTTGGTTGGTCTTTAAATGAACCAGAACCAATGTACACGTTGTTTGTTACTGCTCCTACCGTAAGAGCGTATGGTGCAGCATCTGGAGTCCCCAAAGTTCCATATCCATGACCAGCATTTCCTGCACTACTCACAACAAGTATGCCTGGATAGTTTTTGCTAAGAGAACCAGGCACTCCAAGTGCGCTTAGTAAAAGAGATTGAATATCAAGTCCTGGTACTGATTGTAAAATTGGAAAGGTGGAAATTCCCCAACTATTTGATAGTATATCTACTCGAGGTTTTCCTGCAAATACCCATGTATTTTTTTCTTGGTTAAATCCTGTTGCCCACAGCCACCCATACACTGCGTCCCCAAACCACAATGCCTTTATTGGAAGAATTTTTGCCCCAGGTGCAACACCTCGTAAAGAATATTTTGTAGTGTTGGCGTAAATGTCATACTTTTCTGTTCCTTTTGATGTTATGGATGCAGCTGTAGAAGTTCCATGACCTTCAAAATCATACATTATGCCAAGATAATTTCCTTTTGGATCAAGTGGAGACAGTAGAGTTCCATTTGTAGCCCCAATTTTTTTATCAACCATAGATGAGTTTCCCTCAATTCCATAAACATCAAGTACTCGTGCGCCAGCTGTACCTGCGCTATAGTCTAATTTTCCATCCTTGTTTGAATCATATACAAGAAATTCTTTTCCATCCCCCAGAGTAGTTGGCGTTTCATCGGTAAAATCATAATCATAACTTGGTAGAATCGAAGTATCAAAGCGAGTAAAATCCTTCCAAGAATCAGACATATCTGGGATTATAGTATCATACAAACCTGCAATTTTAGAATCAACTACAAGTACTGGAACAAGTTGCAGGCGTGGAGATTGACCACGCATAACACTTTCATAAATTACACCAAAGTGATATATTCCACTTTTTGAAATAATGAAGTTTCTATTATTCTTTCCAATTTTATAATTATCTGACACAGTGCCAAGAATAACAGGACCACTGCCTCCTTTTGGATACAGAGAATTAAAGACTTGAATATTAGTACCATTACCATTTTTGTTCAAGTTTAAAAAAACCCCCTTGGAATTTACATAAACATTAGAAGTTATATTTTTTGGAATCGTTGTGGTATAGTTTTTTATTATTCCTTTATCATTTATGTTTGCAATGAAAGTTGTGTTTGTTAAAACTAGTCCCTGACCATCAGCATCAATCATAATTGGAATATTGTTCTTGTCACGTGCGAGAGAGTCTCTGATATCAAGGTTTGAGAAATCTGTTCCAGTATCTACGATTCCAATTGTTATCCCCTTTCCAGTATAGGTATAATTTTGATAAACATAATTTGAACCAAGAATCTTTCCTATTCTAGATCCTTCCTGAGTAATTGTTTTTGCTTGTGATTGATCTAAAGAATCAAACTCTAAAGGAAAATCCTCAATTACCGTATATCCTTTTGATTTAAGGCCTAGAACATCGTTTTGAGAAAATACCCCCACGGAAAAAAAACCATTTTCTGATCTTATTTCATAGATCAGATTGTGTACAACCGATCTTACATCTGATATAGAACCAGAACCAAAGACCACATATCTTTTTACAGGATTTTCAAATGGCTCAGGGTATAATGTAATAATGCAAGACTTTGATACAGAATTTAAGGCTTGGTTTGAGTTAGTAAGATCAACATCGTAAAAAGCACAAGCTGGCTTTACAACTGTAAAAAAAAGTCAGGTTAAACATAAAAAACTTAATAATTCCTTAAATACAAAAAGGCCTTCTTTTTCATTTTTTTTTCTCTTTC
>CAZDTF010000103.1:0-4925 GCA_964508325.1 uncultured Nitrosopumilaceae archaeon
TAAGTTTTTTTATTTCTTATTTTAATTGACTGCGCTGTTAATTGAGTTTTTTTTTTTCAGATTTTATTGCGTTTAAGTTTCTTTCCTTTGAAATCTTTTGAGATTCGATATCTTTTAGTTTATTAGATGATTGAATAGCATGTAACCTTTTGAGCTCTCTTTCTAAAAGGTCATATCTTAATTGATGGTTTCTTTCCTCTTCAAGTTCATCTATGCGTTTTTTTATCTCATCCATTCTGGCAAGTGCAATTTCAAGACGCCTATCAGATTCATCTAATTGCTTTAATGCTTCTGTCTTTTTTTCATCAAAATATGCCAGTCCAATAATGTCTTCAATTATCCTTCGTCTCTCTTCAGAGTTAAATTCCGAAATTCTAGTAATAGTCCCTTGCTGTACTATGTTCAATTTGTGAATGCCTGCGTTTGCAACTTCTAATATGTCAAGGATATGATTTCGCTGCATCTTTTTTTGATTTAAATAATAAATGTTCTCTCCGGCTTCGTCCATCTCTCTTGTTATGGTCACAACGTTAGAATCAACAGGAATCTTCCTGTCAGCATTATCAAAGTGGCAACTTACACGAGCAATTTTTGCACCATGATGACTGCCATCGACATCATGGAGGAGTGAGCGCAATTTGTCAACTCTCATTATCTTTGGTGCATTCTCGCCAAGTGCAAAAGATATGGCGTCAAGTATGTTACTCTTGCCTGAACCATTTGCCCCTGAAATAGCCACAAGGCCGGGTTCTAGATTAACAATAGTGTTTTTGTAACCAAATGATTTGAAGCCAAAAATCTCTATCTTTCTAATATGAACCAATGTTTCCGGTGCCCCAAAAGACGAATTAACAGAATATTGACAAGTTTCCTTGACTAGGCTAACAACAATTACAATGTGAATTTATGAATTATAAAGTCAATGCTAAAATCATGAATGGTACCAAAGTTGGATTAATTTATTAAAATGACAGACATGAAAAGAAACCTCAGGTTTTAGAAAACTTTCTAGTTACTTGTCCCTTTTCCCTTCTACAAATTCTTTAAAGGCTGATTTTGCCTCAGTATATGGCATCTGTATTGGTGGGTGTTTAAAACAATATGATGAAATACTAGTCATGGGACCTACAAGTTTTCTGTCAAGCGCAATTTTTAGCCCTCGGATTGCATCAATCATGATACCTGCACTGTTGTATGCGTCTATTACTTTGAGTTTTAGATCAAGCTTGATTGGAATTTTACCAAAATATTTTCCTTCGATGTTTATGTAACAAATTTTTTCATTATCAATAAATTCTACAAAGTCACTAGGACCTATTCTCATCGGAATGTCATAATCAGCCATTGCCTTGACAGCACTTGTCTTACTTATCCTCTTATCTTCTAGCCTTTCCTCATCAAGCATGTTGTAAAAGTCCATATCACCTCCGATATTAAGCTGATACGTGCCATCAATAAGCACACCCCTATCTACAAAAAGTTTCACCAAAGTCTTGTGAACTACTGTGGCACCAAGTTGGCTCATCACGTCGTCTCCTGCTACTGGAAGTTTTTTTTCTGCAAAGGCTTGTTGCCATTTTGGCTCAGATGCAATAAATACTGGTATTGCGTTTAGAAAACCAATCCCTGCCTCGAGAGCCTGGGTAGCATAGTATCTTACCGCATTGGTACTTCCCACTGGTAAATAATTAACAAGCATTTCAGCCCCACTGTCACGCAAGGCTTTTTTGACGTCAACGTCAGGTTCTTTTGAAGGAGTCACGATTTGGCCCAAATGTCGGCCAATTCCATCAAGGGTTGGACCTTTTTGTACTAGTATACCCATGTGAGGCACATCAGCTACAGTAACCGTATTGTTGGGTTTCGCATAGATAGCCTCTGAAATATCTTTTCCTACCTTGGTGTCAGCAACATCAAATGCAGAAACAACCTCAATGTCACCTGGTTCATAGCCTGCAATATTATAGGCTGTAAGCCCTATGGTGTCTTGTGGGTTTCTAGAATAATAATGAGCTCCTTGTATAAGCGCAGAGGCACAATTTCCAAGGCCCGCAATTGCTATACGAATCTTTTTTCCCAAATTATATCGTCAAGTACGCAAATTATTCTATCATATTAATTACTTGTGTTTAATGCTGACCAATCTCTGGGCAGAAGATTTTATAACCCAATTTTGAGTTGACGTTTGTGATAAAACCTGGCAGACCAGTTAGAGACATTTCAATAAAAAAAGGCGACCCCATACTAGATATTTTTGAGGAAATGTCAAAGTCCGGTGGATTTGAATCAAGAAATTTAGTTGAAGGCTTGAACATTCTTTCTTACATGATTGAGGATAAAAAATGCTTAAAATTTCTGTCATTTGTTGGAGCCATTACATCTACAGGACTTCGTGGAATAATTGCAGACATGATAAAAAACAGAATGTTCGATGTAGTTATTACAACCTGTGGCGCTTTGGATCATGATATTGCAAGATATTTTTCAAACTATCTAGAAGGTTCATTCACACTTGACGATGGTGAGCTTGCAGACAAACACATTCATAGATTGGGAAATGTGCTTGTTCCAATGGAAAGCTATGGACCTCTGATTGAAGAAAAGATGCAGTTGTTTTTAGATAAAGTCTATAATGATGGCAAAAAGGAAATGTCAACTGCAGAAATTACAAAAATGATAGGTGAAAACCTTGGCGAAGGTTCCTTTCTTTATTGGGCCCACAAAAACAACATACCCGTAATAGTTCCTGGAATAATGGATGGCGCAGTAGGCAGTCAGATTTGGCTTTTCACCCAAAAGCATAATGACTTTAAGCTTAACGTATCTGCAGATGGGGATCTTTTATCTGGTTTGATATTCAAGGCAAAAAAATCTGGGGCTCTCATGATTGGAGGAGGAATATCAAAACACCATACTTTGTGGTGGAATCAGTACAGAAATGGTCTAGACTATGCAGTCTATATCACAACGGCGCAGGAGTTTGATGGAAGTCTTAGTGGTGCACTAGTAAGGGAGGCAATCTCTTGGGGCAAAGTAACTCAAAAAGCAAAACAGACTACCATCCATGCAGAGGCAACAACCATCTTGCCATTTCTTTATTCTGCATTACTTGCAAAACTTAAAGTGTAAATTTTTTTTCGTATAATTTCACAAAGCCTAACTTTGAGTAAAACTCTAAAAGATCATCTTTTTGATATGTTTCAAGCATAAGAAAATCCAACTTTCTTGTTTTAACTTTATTTAATGCATAATTGATTAGCAATTTAGCTAGACCTTTTTTCCTTTTTTCAGGCAAAGTTCCAAGGCAATATAATCCTAAAATAGAATTTTTCTCAAATAATGCAGCGCATGATGCATTATATTCTGCATCTATCAGATATTCTACTTTAGAACATGAATTTCTAACAATACTACTTACCTCATCAACCCATTCACAACAATCATATGATTTGCAAAAGATTTCTGCCCATAGAAGCGAGTCATTTTTCACTATTTTGTGAACTAAAAAATTTTTGTTCTCTTGAGAAGCAGAATTTTTCAAAACATGCTGGGTATCATAAAAATCAAAATTTTTTTTTAATAATAATTCCTCAAGCATTTGGTTATTCAATGCATAAATATAAGGTGGTATCTTGTTTTCATAAAAAATTTCAATCATTTCATCAATCATCTTTTCACTCAGGCATGTTATGTTTGTAAGCTTGTCAAAGAATAAATCGTTGGGAAGATTTGGATTTATAAACATAGTACCACATTCAAGCGTAGTTTTTTTACTCCAGATTGCTGTAAATTCAAGATCATTTTCTTCTATTTTATTAATCATACAGACAAACCTAACACACCCATCATTTTCTCAAAGTCTTGAAGACTTAAGTTCTCACCTTGTAATACTAATGTGCAAATTTTATTGATTATCTCAATGGCTTTTGGTGAATCAAAATCATCTTCAAGAGATACCAAAAATTCATTTACCAAATTAGAGATTACATATGATGTGTCACAAGAAATCTTGTTTCTTGTATTGTGAATTTTTTCAAGTAATGATTTTTTGTCTTTCAAATCATTTTCGTTATAATTGATTTCATCTCTATAATGTGTTGAAAAAATATACAGCCGTAGTAAATTCTGGCCATATTTTTCAACTATATCTTGTGAAAGTACCATGTTACCAAGAGATTTAGACATCTTTTCACCGTTGGAAAGTACAAGACCCACATGCATCCAGAGTTTTACTGGATTTTCAAGCCCGGTGAGTGCCTTGTATTGTGTAAAGTGGGCTTCGTGGTGTGGATATGCAAGCTCTTTTGCACCTCCATGAATATCATAATGAGTACCAAAATTTTCAAAAGCTACTGTAGTGTCTTGGATATGCCACCATGGAACACCTTCTCCAAAATCTCCTTGCCATGAAAATCCAAAATCTTCGGAACAGTTCCATAACATTATATCTTCTTGATTTTTTTTATTTGGTCCAATATCCAGTCTGTGCAGGTTAAGTTGCTGCCTAGATTGTTTAGAAATTACTCCGTAATCATTTACAGTTTTGGTATCAAAATAGACATTACCATTTGCAGAATATGCATTTTTATGATCCATAAAAAAATGGATATGTTCAATTATTTTCTTTACATAATCGGAAACATGGGCAAGCCTTGTGATAGTGTTTATATTTAACAATTTAAGGTCCTTTATGAATTGATCAGAATAAAATCGTGTTAAGGTTCGATAATCAATAGTTTGTTCAATGGCCTTGTTAAAGACTTTCTGATTAATGTCAGTCATGTTTACAAGAACGTCTGTCTTGAAACCTTTTGCTTGTAGATATCTGCAAAGCAAGTCATATGTAAGAAAAATTCTTGCATGACCAATATGTGTATAATCATATAGTGTTGGACCACATATGAATATCTTCACATGAGGTTTAT
>CAZDTF010000104.1:0-4887 GCA_964508325.1 uncultured Nitrosopumilaceae archaeon
ACTTGTATAAAGTTATGTGAAGAAACAAAGTCTGATTAGTATTAACTAGAAAATTACAAAAAATTCATTGTTCATCTTACAAAAAGTGGTATGAAAATGCAAAAATTTCCACTTTGTATAAAGGAATCTGGTGGTATGTATCAACGAGGAAGAGACAAGACACAGTTTGCAGAATCCCTTGCCCAAGAGACTGATCCTAATGCAGCTGCCTACACCATAAAGCTAAATGATGAAATAATAAAACTAATCAGACAATTCAATCCTACCGCTTTAGCCTAGGATTAACTATCACATCCATTGCGTGTCCAATAAAGACAAATGCAAGTCCTGTAATTGCAATCATAATTCCTGGAGGAAGGATCCACCACCAAAGGCCTCTTGCCGCAGCACCATAGGTATTGGCATCGTGTAAAATTTGACCCCATGTTGGAAATGTTGGATCACCCAATCCCAAAAAGCTAAGGCCTGCCTCAGTCGTGATTGCGGCTGGTACAGATATTGCAATGGTAGCAAATGCAAATGGCAAAAGTTGAGGAAGAATGTGTTTGAAGATAATTTTACTGTCTTTTTGTCCCATTATCTTTGCAGCCTCTACATATTGTAGTGTTTTGATCTGCAAAGCCATACTTCGCGAGATTTTTGCAGTTCCAACCCACCCAAAAATGACCAAAAATCCCACAATTAGAAATATGCTGTTTCCAATTGTAATTGCTAAAATGATCAAAAGAGGCAGAGCAGGCATTGCATAAATGACATCGTTAAAGCGCATCAATGACTCATCAGTCTTTTTTCCCTTGTAGCCTGCAAATACACCATAGATTAGTCCAATAACTACAGAACCAATTGCCACTGTTATGCCTATAAACAATGCAAGTGGAGTTCCCCATAACAGACCAACAGTCAAGTTACGCCTGAGTTCATCTGTGCCCATCAAACCATACACTTTACCTCCTAAGATGAATTTAGAAGACTCTAGACTTGGTTTTGAACTAACACTGTACAGATTAACTTTGAAGGAATAATGTCCAGTTGATACCTGATTCTTATCAGTCTTAGAAAAAACAATATCCTGTGCAAGAAGCGAATCAATAGGGAACATAAAACTGTCTTTATTCTTTCTGAGATTTTTTATCATATAACCGTCCGTTGAGAAAATAAACCCATGATATGATGTCTCAGTTTTTGATTGTGGAAGTGAGGTTGATATCAACTCTAATTCTTTACCGTCTGGTCGCATTACCCAAATTTGTAATAATGGGGAACCAGTATATTTTGCAGTATACTCATATATAAAATCACTAGGAAATTTATCATAGTTATAATCAACACTAAAAATATTTGTAGTAAGAAAAATTTCCCCGACATTTTGTGATTCTACTTGAGGATTTTGTAGGATAATGTGTTCTGGCATTTTTTCTGAAAGGAAATAATTCATCCATGCAGGAAGAGCCGATTTTGGAAAAGTAAGCCAGCTTGCAGGATCGTTCCATTCTTTAAAACTCTCTATTGGAATCGTAAAAACAGCTATTGCTGACATTACAAAAAGGAGTGCGAGTATTCCTATACCGACTAGACCTATCTTACTTTTTGAAAATTCGCACCATATTTCTTTTGAGGAAAAACTCATCCTTTTCGCACCCTTGGATCAAAGTAACCGTACAAAATATCAGCCAAGAATATGCTAACTAAGAAAAATGCCGTCAACACGTAGGTCTCACCGATTATTACAGGTAAATCAAGAACGGTAATTGCCTCATAATACAGCCTCCCCATCCCTGGCCAATCAAATACAGCTTCGGTAATTATGGAACCGCCAAGTGAACCTGAAAGGCTCATTGCAAGAACAGTAACGATCGGAGGAGCCGCATTCCTGAGTGCGTGAGTATAGATTATCTTTTTCTCACTAATACCAGCCGCTCTTTTTGCCATTACAAAATCTTCTTGCATTATTCCAACGATGAAATTTCTTACCAGATATGCCCATGAACCAAATCCGATAAGCACCAGCGTAATTAATGGAAGTGTCATGTGATACAAGAGCGCCCCAAGATATCCAGGGTCTGTAACAGGGATTAATGGCGTAGCCCTTGCTGGAAATATTTGATACACGAATGCAAATACAAAGATCATAAGCATGCCTATCCACCATACTGGGAAGCTGCTGCTAATGACAGCAAAAGTTGAAGTTATCTTATCTAGCTTTGAGCCTATTTTGCTTCCTGAAAGTGCCCCAAGAAATATTCCAATTAATGAAATTATCAAAGTTGCAGTTGTAAAAAGTAAAATTGTTCGCGGCATCTTTTCAAGTATTATATCTTTGACATTAGATGAGCCAGTATCGCTAGTAAGAAATTTCGCATGACCAAAATCAAGTGTCAGGATCTTGTACATTGCAAGTCCAAGTCGTGGAGGATAATACCACGGCTTGTCAAGCCCAAGGGCATTAATTCTTTGATTGATTTGATTTTCTACAAATGCGTCCAAGTCTTGTGGATTTTTGAAACTTGCAATAAGGTGCTTATTGTCAGTAACTTGTTGTCTTATCTCTAGTGCAACACTTTGTTTCAAAATAGTATCCATGTTTGAACCAACAATGGCAATAGTAATCAGCAGTGTGGCCATCAACACCCCAAACATTGTTACGGCTCGTTTTATGATGAATAGTTTAAAGCTCATCTTTACTTGACCACCATTCTAGAGTTAACATCTAAGCGTTTCTTTCTTTTCTTTGATGCAATTGCAATTCCAATAGCAATTGCTACCAAGACAATACCAACTAGAACATAGCTATAATCAACAATTGCAGTAGGGCTGACAGGTCCAAAATTCTCAGGAATTGTTTGGTTTTCACCTCGAATTCCTAAAAAGCTAGTATAAAAAATATCAGGTTTGAGAGCGGATTCGGATACAGCAAATATCTTCAAATCATTTGCGCCTAGACTCAAAAATGAAGTTTGTTCTTTTGATAGTGATAAAGTCATGTTTTCAGTATTAGATTGCAATGTACCATAATCTATCATTTTACCATCTGCATTAAGAAAATAATAGTAAACTGTAGAACCCGGTGTAACTGAAATTGGGATTGCCAATTCCTTGTCAGTTGAAATAATTGTAGGGACATCAACCCTATTTATCTTGGCAATAGATACATTCTCAAATTTTTTCCAATACCCTGCTGCAAAAGGATATGTCTTATCATCAAAAGCCTTGATTGTTATTATTCTTGCCTCTGGAGAATAGTTATCAAGATAAAATGGTCCATTACTTATTACTGCGTGATCATGATTTTTTATCCACGATATAGAAGCAGAATATCTATCATTATAGTATTGAGAACTTTCTGTAAATCCAGCTAATGCAACTGGAATAGAATTTGATTTAGAAAATTCTTCTAAATTTGACTTTATCATACTTGCATCATTTGGAACTAGTAATGAGAACCAATCAACATTTTTACTGACAGATTCCGATCTTGAAAATGCAACCTTGCCATCAGTCACAGATTTTTCCATGGCATAAAATATCTCCCAAGGCATAGAAGGAAATACACCAGCTGAATCAGCAATTTCTCCCTCATCAAAGTGCCAATAGTCCTGATAAACTTCGATGGTGTTTTTATCAATGACTCTAATTCCAATTAACGTCTTTGCTGCTTGATTATTCCGTGACGAATAGTCAGAATCAAAGGTTTTACTGGTTTCTGTTGATTCTCCCCACTGATACAAAAAATAAATCGAGTACAAGACATCGTTCATGTCCATAGGCTGACCATTATGCCAATTTCCAAATTTTAGATGAAATGTTACCTTACTTGTAGATTTTGTGCCATTGCCAACTTGAATCCACTTTTGTTGTACAGGATTCCATTTTATTGCGTCAGCTGGCACATCAAGTTTTCCAGTCGGTCCTGCAGTTTCTACTTTCCAATCAGAGCGAATAGGAATGGTGATTCCAGTATATGGATTCTTGAAGCTGCCAGGATCAGATATAGCACCCACTATTTGCTGACTTATGGAATCACTAAACCCTGCAACCGGGTTCCATGCACCTTGGTAAATGTTCTTTACTCCAATTGTTAGCGAATCTGAATTATCTCTTGCATTGATCGGAGTAAATCTACTTGTAATTCCTGCTCCAAAGTCATTTATGATACCATTTACTTTTTGGTTTGAGATATACTTGTCAATTTTACTTACAAGAAATATTCTTACAGATTCTTTAAGACCCTCATTTACTGCTTTTTTTATTAGATCTGCTCTTTGTTCTGCTGAAGTAAAGTTTCCAACAGCGATGCTCTTTGAAAGAGAATCAATCAAGTCGTCTTTATAATTCCAGTATGACGGATTATTGAATCCAGGCATGTTACCAAACCATGGAGAATACATCTGAGCTGTTATAACAGAGTCATATCGTACAAAACCACTTGACGCATAACCTTCAGTGTAAATGTTCCAGTTGAGATCCGATGGGTTTGATCCATATACGATTGTAAATGCTTTGTTTAAATCCCCATAGTCCTTTTTGACAGAAAATCCAATTTTTTCTAATTGTGATGATATAATCTCACCAATTGACTTTCTTATTTGATCATCGTTTCTAATAAAAATTGTAATCTCTATTGGTTTTGAATCATAATACCATTTGTTGTCAATCTTTTGTGCTCCAGCCTTTACAAGTGCCTCTGAAATCATTTCTTCTGCCAATATAGGATTGTATTTAAAGTTGAATGATTCAACATCCCCTAGAATCAACAGATAGTCAGGATCAAATGGTTTGTATGCAGAAACCATCTGCACTCCATTACCGCCAAGAAGCTCGTCAACAATTAATTCTCGGTCTACCAAATAATTTAGTGCAAATCTAACATCTTTTATTGAGAAAGGATTG
>CAZDTF010000105.1:0-4886 GCA_964508325.1 uncultured Nitrosopumilaceae archaeon
CATGATGTACTAGGGTTATATGAAAAAATAAAACCAAAGTTTGCTAAAAGATATCTTGAGCTTTCTGGCGAAATTGTAAAGGCAGTTACATCTTACAAAAATGATGTGGTTTCAGGCAAGTTTCCAGCCAGTGAACATTCTTTTTCTATGGACAAATCAGAGCTTGAAAGGTTGAAAAAAGAAATTGGTTAAACATCCATCACTTGATATTGTAGGTTCTGACGGTACAGAGCTTGCTGGAAAAAAAATTGTCTTGTGCATATCAGGGAGTGTTGCAGCATACAAGGCAATTGAATTAGCAAGACTGTTTATGCGACATGGTGCAAATGTTACTTGTGTTGCAAGCAAAGCTGCAACAAATCTAATCAAGCCTAGCTATTTCAAGTGGGCAACTGGAAACGAAGTAATTACACAACTTACTGGCGATCTTGAGCATATCAAAGTTGCAGACTACAAGCAATCTGATCTGATTGTAGTTTATCCTTGTACTGCAAATACACTTGGTAAACTGGCAAATGGGATTGATGATACACCTATTTCTACTGTCTTAAGTGTTGGACTGGGTTCCAAGATACCAATTGTCATTGCACTTGCCATGCATGAAGCCATGTATGAGAATCCTGCCGTTACAAAAAATATAGAATTTCTCAAAAAGAAAGTTGATTTTATTGCGCCAAGTTTTGTTGAGGGCAAGGCAAAGGCTGCCGAAGCTGATCAAGTGCTTGATTTTGTGCTCAAAAAGTTTGGCTCTTCGCCTATTTTGAGAGGAAAAAAGGTGCTCCTTACAGCAGGTCCCACCATTGAGTACATTGACCCGGTACGTGTAATTACTAATCAAAGTTCAGGCAAGACTGGTGTTTTGTTGGCCTCTGAGCTTGTTTCTGCTGGTGCCAAAGTCACTTTCATTTATGGTCCAGGAACAAAACCTCCTCCTAAAGGTGCCAAAGTCATAAGAGTTGAAACAAGCCAAGAAATGCTAAATGCTGTAAGAAAAGAGATGAAGCAGAAATTTGATATTGTGATTTTAGCTGCTGCAGCATCTGATTATACTTTGGAAAAATCAAGTAAGACAAAGATCAAAAGTGATCGTGAAAAAATGGTATTAAAATTAAGAAGGATTCCAAAAATTATTGATGTAATTAAAAAAATTCAGAAAGATGTTTTTCTTGTTGGGTTTAAAGCAGAAACTAATCTAGCTAGGGAGAAATTAATAAGTATGTCAAGAAAAAAACTAAGAGAATCAAAAGCTGATCTTATTATAGCAAATGATGTTGGATTAAAATACAAAAGAAATCCAGACTACAACAATGTGATTATTGTAGAACCAAAGAAAGCAGTTCAATCAGGATGGAAGGAAAAAACGGAAATTGCCAAATTTATCCGTAAAGAATTAGAAAAACGAATTTCTATGTTTAAATAATAACTGTTTCTATTTCTACTTCTGGGAATTAGTGGGGTTTAGTGATTAGAAATTTATCATGTGCAAACTCGGGGTTTATGTATTGGCTAGTGTTGATAACACTAAATGATTGATGCAAATAACCTACTTCAAATAGATGGAGTTGTAATTACAGGAATTCTGATTCTACTTACAATTAAATCATTTAAAGGAAATACAAAGGAACAACTAACTCGCATCAAATTTACACCAAAACAGGCTGTAGCATATGTAATTCTACCATTTTCAATTTCTGCTATATCCATAATAATTGGATCACTAACTCCAACAGGGGACGCAAATAGTTTTCTAATTGCGTCTATTTTTTCAATAATAGGATTTGTTTACTTAATTGTTGTTATATTCGCAATAAATATGATGTCAACAAATCAGAACTAAGTTTTAAAGTGATTATCTATTAGTATTTTTCTTTTTAGTTGATGCCAGTCTAATCAGTTTTTCAATTTTATTCTGACCTAAATCTAGTTTAATCCCAGCTTGCTCAGCTGGAGTTTTCTTATTACTTCATGCTCTAATGAAATTATAATAACTACCATTCAATTGCTTAGATCACAATCAAATCTTTTGTAAACTTGTGCATGACCTCTGCTTTGTTGTTTACAATAACAGAATCTTCAATTCTAACACCAAACTTTTTTGGAAGATAAATCCCTGGTTCCACGGTTATTGCCATGTTTTTTTCAAGATTTGTTTTGCTTAATGGACTTAAACATGGCAGCTCATGGACTTCTAGTCCAATTCCATGACCAGTAGAATGAATGAAATATTTTCCATATCCTTTTTTTGAAATTACTTTTCTGCAAACATCATCTATTGATTTGCAAGAAGTTTTTGGTTTTACAGCTTGCAGACCAGCTTCCTGAGATTCTTTTACTATATCATAAATTTTTTTTGCCTCACTTGATACAGAACCCAGTCCAAAAGTTCTTGTTGCATCAGAGATATATCCCTTGTAACGTAGTGTGAGATCAACAACTATCATGTCTCCCTTTGCAAACTTGCGTTTTGTCACCTGTGCATGTGGTAATGCACTGTTAGGTCCACCTGCTATTATCAATGGATTAAGGGTTGACTTGTATCCGGTTGCAAAGGCTTCTTTTTCCATCGCATATGACATTAGTATGGTTTGAAGCTCAGACTCTGACTGACCTATCCTGATTTCATCAACGCAAAGATCATACATTTTATCTAATATGGAAGATGCTTTTTTTAGGATGCTAATTTCACCTGAATCCTTTACTTCTCTTGCATGGTAAAATGGATCTGTAGTTGATTTTATACTAGGAATGGATTTTTTGAGTGTCTGAATTATGTCATAATTATTGCTGTCAGTGCAGACCTTTTTGCCTTTTAGCAGTCCAATAAGGGTAGAAAGTGAGCTCTTGCCACGCTCAGATTTTACTATCTTACAGTCAGTTGATTCTTCCTTGGCACGGCCCATCTCTAGTTCTGGAGATATTATGGTGGTGCCATTCCTGTCCAGTATTCCTATTGCCTCACCCCAAAAGCCTGTCATGTAAAAGAGGTTCTCAGGCTCAAATGCTACAATAGTATCACAGTTTATCTTGTTACAAAATTTTAGAAGGCTTTGCCTGCGTTTTTGCATTACACAAAATCTACAAATTCTCAATTTATGTTTGCTGGAAGGTTTAGATATCCGAAAACGAGTGTTGGTTTCGTGGAAGAAAAAAAGAAAGTTGTTGCGTTGTTATCAGGCGGTCTGGACAGTCGACTAGCTATCAAAATGATGCAAAAGCAAGGATTTGAGGTAGAAGCGGTAGCGATCAAGACTCCATTTTGTGATTTTGATTGTGGAAGAGGATGTGGTTTTGAAATTAGAGAAACTGCAGACAATCTAGGTATAAATTTAAAAACAGTTTATCTTGGTGACGAATACATTGAGATGCTAAAACATCCAAAGCATGGATTTGGATCTGGTATGAATCCATGTATTGATTGCAGAGCAATGATGTTTGAAGCCGGAAAAAAACGCATGGAAGAGATCGGTGCCGAATTTATAATTTCAGGTGAAGTTTTAGGACAAAGACCAATGAGCCAGCACGGTCCAGCTCTTAGAATAATTGAAAAAGAGTCTGGCCTTGAAGGAAAAATAGTAAGACCACTTTCTGCAGCTTTGCTTCCACCAACTGAACCAGAACTAAATGGCTTGATAAAAAGAGAAGATCTCGGAAAGATCAGAGGTCGATCAAGAAAAGATCAGCTAAAGATGGCACAAGAGTTTGGAATTGAAAATCCCCCAAATGCAGGTGGCGGTTGTCTTTTAACAGATCCAAAGTTTGCAATTCGAGTAAAAGATCTTTTCAAACATATAGAAACTCCAACTACAAACGATATCGATCTATTAAAAATTGGAAGACATTTCAGATTTGATCAGAAAACAAAATTAGTTGTTGGAAGAAACCAAAACGAAAATGAAATGCTAAAAGCTTTGGCACTGGATGGTGATGTCTTACTTGAAACAAAAGATCATGTTGGACCCGTTTCACTATTCCGAGGAGAAAATTCTCAAAACTTTTTGGAATTAGCTGCAGCTATCACACTACGATACTCAGATGCACCAAAAGATATTGCAAGTGTTGTGGTGTCACAAAAAAAGGATATAAAATCCGAACTATCCGTAATGCCAGTAGACGAATCTTCTTATCTACAGTACAGAATTTAGCCGTACAAGCTTGCTAGTCAATTGCGTTTCACAGACAAGACTTTTTGAAGGAGTGTATCGCATTACTTTTAGATGCAGACCCAAAAGGCACCCACTTACTTGAAGGCCATTACCTTACGGGATAGTAGTGATGTCCATTCCATAAAAGAGGACATTAAGAAAAATATGATTCTGGTGCTACGGGTTACTCCACTTGCACAAAAAAATGTAGATGAGTTAAGAAAAGTCGTTGAAGAAATTTATTCAATTGCAAAAACTCATGACGCAGACATTGCGAGGCTTGGTGAAGAAAGAATTATTGTTACTCCTCCAGGTGTTAAGATCTGGAAAGCAGAATACGATCTAAAGTAGTCTTATTCCTTCTTGCACTTGAGGACAATTCGTTGCGATTCTAAACATTCTGTGAATTGATCCAGCAAGGTTTTCACATTTTCTTCTTTCGCCGTGATTTACAATCACTCTTCGAAGTTTTGGTCGCAGCTTGTGTACAAATGACATTAGCTGATTGTAATCGCTGTGACCGCTAAAACCATCTAGTTTTTCTGTAGAACAATTTATGTTAATTACTTCAACCCTTCCTTCTTTTCCAACAACAGATACTTGTCTTGAGCCATCAAGCACTCTTCTTCCCAAGGTTCCGTTTACCTGATATGAAACAAATAAAATTTTATTTTTCTGGACAGGTGCAATGTTTTTGAAATATTCCAAGACAGGTCCTCCTTCAAGCATTCCAGATGTTGCAAT
>CAZDTF010000106.1:0-4885 GCA_964508325.1 uncultured Nitrosopumilaceae archaeon
TTGGGGTTCAGAATTTTAAACAATTCGATACATCGTTAATATATTCCTGACTTGTGTTCTTCATAAATGGCACACGTAACAGAATTAAAGGCGTTTAATGCATCCATACCAACACACCTCTGGAAACATGTTCCAGTATTTTGCCCCAATTTCCTTTGCATCTTATTTTGATTTACAAGATCTTCTGGACTTTGTACAATATGTAAAAATCTGTTTATTTTTTCTCCAGTTAACGAAGATTTAGCAGTGGCAAGTCCCTCTTCTCTTACGGCCAAGTCATAAGTTTCAGCAACTGCATTAATCGAAGGACGGATAATTGGATGATCTACTGGTTCTTTTACAAGTTCACCAAAAAGATAGACTTTGATATTTCTTCCCCTCAGACTTTGTACATATTCAGCACCAGTCCTTATTGGCATATAGCTATTCCATTTCAAAGCAATATAAATATTCTAAACTCTTTTTATTCAAAAATCAAGCGTTCAGCATTCATGAAAGACCAATTCTTACATCTACTATTTTACAGCCTTTACCCTTTTCAAAAACTAATACCGGATTCATATCAAGTTCTTTAATTTCGTTAAAGTCGGTGACAAGCTGTGATATCCTTTCTAAACATTCTGATAATTTGTTGGTATCAGATGGTTTTTCACCACGAACACCTTGTAATAGTTTGTTTGTTTTTATAGAAGAGATCATTTCATCTGCCTCCGAGTCAGTGATCGGAGCGAGTCTAAATGTAACATCTTTTAAAACTTCAACATAAATTCCACCCATACCAAACATTACCACAGGTCCAAAACCTGGCTCAAGTTTTGAACCAATGATTGTTTCCTTTCCACCTTTTACCATTTCTTGGACCAAAACGCCTTTTATGATAGCTTTTTTATCATACTTTTTTGCATTCCTAATTATTTCTTTGAAGGCAGCTTTTACTTCTTGAGGATTTTTTAACCCAACTTTTACACCACCAGCATCTGATTTATGGATAATTTGTGGAGATGCTATTTTCATCACGACTGGGAATCCGATTTTCTTTGCAGATTGTATTGCCTCTTTAGTCTTTTTAGCTAGAATACTTTTAGGTATTGGAAAGCCATATGCACGTAAAACTTCCTGACCTTCCTCTTCAAGAAGATTTTTTCTACCCTCTTCTTTTACTTTTTCAAATACTTTTTCAACCTTCTTTTTGTTGACTGTAAACTTGTGAATTTTACCTTCAGGAGTCTTAGACCACTTAGCAAATCGAAGCATTGCATTTAGAGATCTTATTGCAGTTTCAGCATATCTATAATGAGGAATCCCTCCTTCCGCAAGAATTTCTTTGTTCTTTATTCCCTCATCTAAACCCATTAAACTTGCAAGTATTGTTTTGTCATATTTTTTTGAAACCTTAACAATTACTTCTGCAAGCTTGTTGTAGTCTAAGGTTGCTGAAGGTGTACACATTGCTATAACTGAACCGACGTTTGAGTGTGCAAGAACCTCGTTTAATACATTATCAAATCTATTAAAATCTGCATCACCTACAATATCAACAGGATTTCTCGAAGTTCCCCATGGTGGAATGACTGCATTTATCTTTGGTCTAATGTCTTCAATATTTGCCATTTTTATTCCAAGCTTGGAACATGCATCTGTTGAGATTATTGCAGGCCCTCCTGCGTTAGAAACAATAACTAAATCTCCTTTTGTTGGAAGAGATTGTTTTGAAAATGCAGTAGCATAATCAAATAATTCTTCCATTGTATCTACTCTGATAGCTCCTGACTGTTTTAGCAATGCATCATAAATTTCGTCAGAACCCATCAATGCACCAGTGTGCGACATTGCAGCCTTTGCACCCTCAGGGCTCCGACCAGATTTTAAAACAATTACTGGTTTTTTTATAGAATTAAGGCGAGTTATCTGTTTACAAATTTTTAGGAATTCTTGGCCATTTCCCAAGTCCTCAAGATACATTACTATTACTTTGGTTTGTTGGTGTTCTGCCAGTATCTTGAGCATATCAACTTCATTGAGATCTACTTTGTTTCCCATACTAATTACGGCGGAAAATCCAATTCCTTGTGCACTAGCATCTTCTACCAAAGCAGCACATATTGCGCCGCTTTGTGAGACAAGCGCGATCTCTCCTGATTTTGGAGTAACTTTGAGAAAAGTTGAATTCATCATTGTTTGAGGAGAAAGGTTCATCACTCCAAGGCAGTTTGGACCAATAATCCTCAAATTATATTGTTTTGCGATTTCTCCTAATCTTCTTTCAAGTGCTGCGCCTTCTTCATTTACTTCTTTAAAGCCAGCTGTGATTACTATAACACCTTTCAATTTCTTTTTACCGCATTCTTCAAGCACTGATGGTACTATGTCATTTTTTGTTACAACCACTGCAAGATCAATTTCTTCAGGAACGTCCAGAACACTTTTGTAAGCTTTTTTATCAAAAACTGTTTCTCTAGTTGGACTTATTGGAAAAATTTTTCCTGTATAACCTTTCAATATGTTAGACGTAATTGCGCGACCAACACTGCCTTCCTTATCAGATGCACCTATGATTGCAATAGATTTCGGGGAAAGGAAAACAGAATTAGACATTTTTAATGAATTGGGATCAAATTGGTTTGTATAATAAGTTTATCCGTTATATAACGATGATTTTGTTTAATAGATAATTTTAGCTGCCAAGCATCTTTCCGGCTAGATTTTCGTTTCTTGGAACCCATTTTATCTTAAGATTTGTGTACTTACTTAATAAACTCCAGGCTTCCATTGCCAAGGTTCTAAGTTGATCACTATTAATTGCATACTCGTGGTTTAGTTGTGCTACAGTATTTTTGGAGTCACTGTATATGTTTATCTCATCTTTAGAATCTAGAAATTTTTTTAAAACCATAATTATTGCTAAATATTCTGCTTGATTATTTGTTATGTTAGGCTCTTTTTTGTAAAATGATTCTCCTGTTTCTTTCACAAAGAATCCAAACCCAGAATTTGGTCCACCAGAACCATCTACGTAGATGCTAAGGGGCATTTTTATATAACCTCATAAATTTTACACTCAAGTTTACAACCACCATGTAAATTGCAGTAGAACTTGATTGTGAAACAAGCGATGCCAAATATGCATCATAGCCTATTGTCAAAAAATAATATTGTAAGAACCATCGGATTATTGTATAAACAATTTCTCCTATACCAAGAGAAGAAATTATTTTTATGAGATCTGTTCTTAGTGTTGATTTGTCGGTTTTTCCTGATTCAAGAACATATTTTTTTCTGTTATCGAAATAAAACAGACCTCCAAATGTAGAAAAATATACTACATAATCTACAGCAAGAGTAATTGTTGCGTTTAGATAATGGGCTTGTCCAGAAAAAAGCTGTGCTACAATTGCTGAAATAACAATGGATGCCGTAAATCCAAGTAAAATGTTCTTGTTGAGTTTTATGTATTCTTTGTACTGTTGTTTCACATAGTCACTATATTGGACTCTCAAATAAACTAAATCTACTGTAATGTTATCTTAAGAAATATCAAAATACCAGCAAGTTCTGCAACATGAACTGCAAGCAGATAAGGTAGCAGAGCAGCAGCATAAAGTTCAGTCATGGAGAAATAAGCATAGACTCCAATTACATTGTGCAAGAATAATAGTCCAGCAAAAAATATCATTCCAAGTGGAAGCTGTGCTTTTGTTCGTGAATAGATTTTGATAAAAACTCCAACTAATACTCCCAATACAATCATGTTAGCTCCTGATACTATAGTACTTGCAGTCATTATTGGTTCCATTTAGAAAAATTCAGTCGCTCTTAGCATATTTACTTTTTTCCAATTTAGTTACAATTTCATCAAATGTTTCCAAATTAACCTCTAAAAATGTCGAAATGAAAAAAGTTGCGCCATATTTTTCTCCAACACGAGTAATAAGATTGTTTTTGGCAAGAACGTTGACGTGGTGCTGAATTGCCTTATAATCCAATCCCATCTCCTTGGCAAGCTGATTAGCATTAAGTGGTGTCTTTCGTATGATAGATACCAGTCTAATTCTGTTTAAACCGCCTTTTGAACCTGTGAATACAAACCACAATAGACGTTTAGCATATGGATCACCAACCATTTGTTAACCAGCTTCGTGTACCGTCAAATAATTAAGGTGTTATGAACTACTCATTCAATAATTGGGGTCCAGACATCAAGTATTCTTCATATAAGAAGAATATGTTAGAAGAAAAAATGTGAAGGAGGAATATAGTGCATATTATTTTCAAGAACTAGAATAACCGATAAATTGAACAGTTAGCTAGAGAATTTCATGCTTGATTATGATTATCCATTATACAGACCGCCATCTGAGGCAAAATCTCTCATATTTCAAGTAACTTTAGGCTGTTCCTTTAACGTCTGTTCTTATTGTAACATGTATCGTACAAAAGAGTATGCCGAGAAGCCTTTGGATGAGATCAAAATGGAAATTGATTTGGTATCAAAACACATGCAAGATACAAATAGAATTTTTTTGGCAGATGGGGATGCATTAAATCTTCCAACAGATAGAATGCTTCAGATACTTGATTATATAAATCAAAAGTTTCCAAATCTAGATAGAATATCTTGTTATGCAATGCCAAAGAACATACTTGAAAAATCTCCTGAAGATTTGAAAAGGATTTGTGATGCAGGTCTTACGATGTTCTATATTGGTATAGAAACCGGGTCTGATAAAATTCTAAAAAAGATAACAAAGGGGGCTACATCTCAGACAATAATTAAGGCTTGTCAAAAGGCAAAAGATACAGGGTACACAATCTCTTGCATGATAATATTGGGTCTTGGTGGAAAAACCTACACAAAAGAACACATAGATGAAACAGCCAAAGTGCT
>CAZDTF010000107.1:0-4879 GCA_964508325.1 uncultured Nitrosopumilaceae archaeon
TTCGATTATCTGGATGCCCTTCAAAATACACACCAAACATCTCAAAGCATTCTCGTTCATGAAATTCCACACTATAAAATACATTCCTTAAAGAAGGTGTTCTTGTACTGTCCTTTCCTGGGTTTGGAATATCCTCTCTTGGAACTCTAGTCACCAAAGCTATAATTTTATTCCCAAGTTGTTCATCGGTATATGAACCCAAATGATAAACCACTTCAATTTCTTTTGAATCTGGATAGTCAACTCCTCCTACGGATTCAGCATGATCAAATTTTAGATCATCCCGGATAAAATAAGCAACATCTAAGATATCTTCCCTTTTTGCATTCACTCGTATTCGATTTGGTCTTACATAATCAATAACTGCTTTTTGTCCAAATTTGGAGATAATCTTATCCGCCATAGATTTTTCAAATGGAGGTATAGGTACAGGGTGAATTGGTACATCATGAGATAGATCAATTCCTTTTTCTTCGTAAAACTTCTTAGCTTCTTCTTTTGTTAAGTTTGTAGAAATATCGGTTGTTTCTTCTTTATTTTGATCATTTTCTAATTCTGTTTCTTCATTGTTAGTTTCACTGGATTCTATGTCTTCTTTTTTTTTTGAGACCATTATTATACCGCCTTCATTCGTTTAATTTTTTCTTGAAGTAGCATACATCCTTGTATAAGAGTTTCAGGTCTAGGTGGACACCCAGGGACATAAACATCCACGGGGAGTATTCCATCAATTCCAGGAAGGACATTATAGGAATCAAAGTAAAGTCCTCCAGTAATTGCACATGCACCCATTGCAATAACATGTTTTGGATCTGCCATTTGGTCATACACCATTCTGAGCCTTGGTGCCATTTTTCTTGTAATTGTTCCCATCACTACAATTAAGTCACATTGTCTAAGAGAACCAAAGGCTTCAATTATTCCAAATCTTTCAACATCATATCTTGGACTTGATGCAGCTCCAAACTCTACACTACAACATGCAGTTTCTAGATGGACTGGCCAAAGCGACCAAAGTCTTCCCCAGTTAATAGCATAGTCTAATGGTTTACCTATTGCTCTTACAAGAACATCGCCAAGTTTTCCAACTAGTACATTTGTGGTATGTGCAGCCGTTTCTGGTGTGATTAGTTCTTTAAGCAATTCCTTTCCTACCCAGAATGTATCTAGGATTTGATTTAAAAGTTACCAAATATTTTTCCTCCCTGATTGGTATAATGCAAAGGCAAATGATGCAAACATTATTGCCAAAAATCCTATTATTGGTAGTGTAGCTGATTTTGGGAGATTTATTATGGTACTACCCCAAGCATACAGAAAAATTGACATGACATCAAAAACTACAAACATCAACACATATGCATAATATTGCATCATGAAATGAGTTCTACCCTCTCCCCCTGGAACTTGACCACATTCCATTGGCAAAAACTTCACAGGGTTACTTGTTTTCCTAGGTGCAATCATTCTAGATATAAGAAGAGCGGGGCCTGTTGCTACAATTGCAAATCCGAACATCAGTAAAATTGGGCTAAAGCTACTGGCTACCTCTCCTACCAAAGTAGCTACCAAGCCATCCGGAGAGTATAAAAATCTATGCACTCTTTGCGATGACTATTTTAAGACAGTGTTATTTTTTATTGATTTTCTAAATATTCTTCAAATATCTACAACCAAATTTTCTAGTATTGAATTACGAAAATTGATTTTAGTGGTGTGAATGTCCACAACCACAGGAGTCGTGACTTTCTGTCATTTTGTCTGATTCCTTTTCTGAACACCTTGAACATTTGTCAGAGCCTGTCGCGGAAAAGAATCCAATTCCACATGATACGCATTTCATACTTGGCATGATGATGCTCTCTATAATACCTGTATTTATTGATACGGATGTTAGAGTATTAGAAATCTTAATGATTGATATATGACAATTGTAAATCTGCCAATATGACTCTCAGTATAGGAGATAAAGCTCCAAGTTTTACCTTGGTAGATACCGACTTAAAGATGAGGAGTCTGGATGAGTTCAAGGGCAAAAAAGTAGTATTATCATTTTTTGTTGCAGCGAGTTCACCAGTTTGCACAAAAGAGATGTGTACTTTCAGAGATTCGTGGGGACAAATATCAAAACTAGGTGCACAAGTAATTGGCATTAGCAATGATGGACCATTTGCAAACAAGGCATTTGCAGAAGCACAACATCTTAACTTTCCAATTCTTGGAGACTATAAGAGCCAAACCATACGTGACTATGATGTATTAATGGCAGATCTCTTACATGTAAAGGGGTATGATGCTGCTAAACGTTCTGTCTTCATTGTAGATGAGAAAGGCGTCATAGTATACAAATGGGTTTCAGATAATCCTCTGATTGAACCAAACTACCAAGAGATAATCAATTTCCTCACAAAAGGAAATTAATTTCTTTATTTTATTTTAAAATGTATTTGGTCTAAATTAATTTTAGAATATTTTTTATTCTATCTCAACAATAACGTCGTTCTTTGCAATAGAATTACCTTGTTTAATCTTCATAGTCTTGATAATTCCATCTTTGTGTGACTTGATAGATAACTGCATTTTCATTGATTCTAAGACGCAGATCACGTCTCCTTTTTTTACGTTATCACCCACTGCAACATTAATTGATACGACTCTGCCGGGAATCTGGCTTCTAAGAAAGACTTGAGAATCTGCAGCAGATTCTATGCCAGAATTTTTATAGACAATTTTATTCAACTCTGAATGTTTATCAAAAGTAATCTTTACACCATCAACAACTAATGTCATCTTTGCAGTTATATTCTCAAGATATTTTGCAAAATGATATGTATTATCCAACATAAACTCTATTCCTTCAGATCTCATGCTAAGAATCTTGAGAATTCGTTCCTTTCCCTGTAATTTTACTAGATATTCGGAATTACTCAAAATTTTAAGAATATCTGCCTCAAGGTTTTTTTCCTTATTTTCAATTTTGAATTCCATATTTATGTCATGCCTAGTCGTGTTTTCCAACCAATGCCTTGATCTTTTTGCGTTTTTATTTTATTTTTTAAGAATTCAGAATGAATAATTACAGCAGCAAGAGCTGCGTCAGTTTTTTCTGAGATTTCCTTTGCCATGTCTTCACGTAATCTATCCAAAATTTTAAATCTATCAAGAAAGTCTGTTGATAAATCTCCCTTGATGAATTCTTTGCTATTAATTATTGTTTTGTAGAGTGGAATAGAAGTTTCAACACCCTCAATGTAAAAGTCTGAAAGTGCAATTCGCATTCTTTCTCTGGCTTCCTCAAAAGAATCTCCCCAAGTGATAAGCTTCGCCATCAGAGAATCATAGTATGGTGAGACTGTGCATCCTGGAAAAAGATACGTATCCACTCTTACACCGGGACCAGATGGAATGTTTACATCAGATATCGGTCCTGTAGATGGTGCAAAGTCAAGAAATGTATCTTCTGCGTTTATTCTGCATTCTATTGCACAACCATTTACCTTGAGGTCTTTTTGTTTAAAGTGAATCTCTTTTCCATTTGCTATATCAATTTGCAGTTTTACAAGATCAAGACCTGATACAAGCTCTGTTACTGGATGCTCGACTTGAAGTCTTGCATTTATTTCTATAAAGTAAAATGTTCCATCATCAAGTCGTAGAAATTCTGCAGTTCCTGCGTTTCGATAATCCACAGCTATTGCTGCTTTTACTGCAAGTTGTCCTATTTCGTCACGTGTTTTTTGATCAACCGCAGGAGATGGTGACATTTCTATAAGCTTTTGATGTCTTCTCTGAATGGAACATTCTCTTTCAAAGATATGTACTGTGTTTCCATGAATGTCTCTAGCAAGCTGTAACTCGATGTGTCTAATCTTTGGCAAGAATTTTTCTACAAAGAGCGCTGATTTTCCAAACGCCGCTTTTGATTCTCCAGATGCAAGCTCGAAGGCTTGTTTGAGATCATTTTCATTGTGTACCAATCGTATTCCTCTTCCACCACCACCAAATACTGACTTTAACAATACAGGATAGCCAATTTTATGAGCAATATCAAGTGCCTTTTCTACTTCTTCAACTATTCCAGGACTTCCTGGTACAGTAGGTACTTTTGCTTTTGCCATTGCATCTTTACATAACATTTTATCACCACAAAGTCGCATAGATTTTCCTGAAGGTCCAATGAAGTTTAGTTTGCTTTTTTCACAAAGATCTGCAAAGTCAGCATTTTCGGAAAGAAATCCATAACCAGGATGAATTGCGTCTGCGCCAGACTTTAGTGCAACCTCAACAATTTTTTCCATGTTAAGGTAACTCTGTGATGGAGAGGCTTGTCCTATATGGTATGATTCAGATGCCATCTTGACATGTTTTGAATTAATGTCTTCATCAGAATAAACTGCAACAGATTTCAATCCCAGCGCTTGACATGTCTTGATAACTCGTATGGCTATCTCTCCTCTGTTTGCTATCAGAATTTTTTCAATCATATCCAATTAGAGATTAATATTCCCATGTTTACGTGGGATCCTTTTTTCTCTCTTGCTAGCAAGTGCTTCTAAGGCTCTGATTAAAACAGGTCTTGTCTCAGCAGGATCTATTACAGAATCAATTGTGCCATATGATGCTGCAACATAAGGATTAGCAAATTTTTCTGTAAAGTTGTCTACTAGTTGTTTTTTCATAGCTTCAGGATCTTTTGCGCTTGCAATCTCTTTTCTGTTCATAATTTTTACTGCAGCCTCAGATCCAAGTACCGCGATTTGAGCAGTTGGCCAGGCATAATTCATATCAGTTCCAAGATTTTTACTGCTTATTGCAATGTAGGCACCACCATAAGCTTTACCGATAATTATGGTAATTTTTGGCACGGTTGCTTCACAAT
>CAZDTF010000108.1:0-4873 GCA_964508325.1 uncultured Nitrosopumilaceae archaeon
TTAAGTTATTGAAGGTTACGCATTTCAAATTTATCATGTTAAGTTTCAGAGGGTAATTGGTTCTAATGAACAGAAATTGTTTGTTATAACTTCAGATAGTATATGTTAGTCCTTGAACCTAACCCATTAGTTTTAATGGTCTGAACAAGATCAATTTCACATTTTGATGGAATCGCTATAATCAATGGTACTTTCCTTTGATCGCTAGTCATTACTCTATCTGAATAATCAGTGAATTGTTCTATTGTATCTTTATTGTTGAGAGAATCACATGTTTCAGCCTCACCTATATATTCAAGACCAGAAGAATCACGTGCAACAACATCTGGCTCATGTCTACCAATTTTTTCACATCTGGGATATTCTCCGTAATCTGCACAAATTATTTTCTTACCTTTTGCTTCAAATTCATCAATTAATCCTTTAACCAAGCTTTGATGTTCATCACTTGCCAACGCATTCTACAAATCATTTTCAAATATTTAACTGAACTGGTTGTCTAATTTTTTATTTTGTAGAATTTACTTTTTTGAAGCTAGTTTGATTAAATTTTCAATTTTATTTTGCCCTAATTCCAATTTTATTCCTGCCTTTTCAGCAGGTGTTTGATCTATTGAACCATGATTTCTTACAAAATTATAGTGTATTCGATAAGCATCAATTAGTTTCTGAGCAGATTCTTTATGATCCATACCACGCATTACAACTTCTCTGTCTCTAAAGACACCATTCAAGCGTTCTACCTTTTGATTCAATCCCTTATGCCTTACAGATACAGAGCGAATATTTCTAGTTCTTGGGCTTGCCATTGTATGATATTCCTTCTCAAATGCCTCATTGTACGAATGTAAGCCATCATGGATTATGGCTATTGGTTTTGGCGTCTTTGATTTGGCATCCTGAAATACTGCTCTAGCGTCTTCGACCTCACGTCTTTGAGATACTTTTGAAGTGATCCAAAATCTAGTGGTGTTGTCCATCATATTCCATAACCATTGGTAGTGACCTTTGTCTGTCTGTTCTTTTCTTACATGGACTGCCATTTCATCAACGTGGTAAACGCCTGACATTTCTTTTGGAATTAATGAATCTACAAACGGTGTAACCACTTCGCCAAATTTGTGAATCCATCCTAGAATAGCAACATGGCTTACTGAAATTCCATAAAAGAATTTGATGTGTTCTTTTACTTTTCTTAGAGATACTCCTTTGAAGTATAGATCTAGTGCTACTGTGATTACCTTAGAGTTTACCTTGTTTCCTGCAAATCCTAGATTATCTGACCATTCCCTTTGACACTCTTTACACTTGAATCTCTGAATTGTGCCTGACTTGTTCTTTCTTACACCGTCTTTGATCACATTGATTGATCCGCATTTGCAGATCAATTCGCTTTCTTTTTCAATCTCTTTTACATCTGAATTGTTTACTATGCTATGTCGTAATTCCTTTGATACGAACACACTCAAAATATGCTTACATTCTAGTTTTCTGAAAATGTGATCTGGACAAGAACAAGTCCAACCCTGTTTGTATTCGTGGACTACATCATACCAAAAGTCAAATGACTGTGATTTTACCTTGTATGTTACTGCATTGATTCTTTTGATGTGGTTTGATTGACCAACTATCGTTAGTGCTTTCATTTGTCTTGTGCTTATTTGGTTTCTATTAATGACCATCTATTACCTGCTATAGCATACCACACTAATATTTATAAGGGTTGCTATAGATGGTAATGTATGGCAATGAAGAAAATTACAATAGCAATTACAGAAGAACTTGAGAGAGAACTTGAGAGAGAACGTAAAGAAAGAAAATTTGAATCAGTACCAGAAGTAGTTCGAGTAATTCTTAGTGATCATTTTAGAAAAAAATAATTAAAAATCACTGTTTTTTGATGTCTTAGTAAGTATTGGTATCAAATCAGTTACTATTGCTATACCGATCAAAATAATCGAGGTCAAATAGGAATCTGTACTTAAAGGTCCTGCAAAGTGTACTATTGATACTAAAGCAAAAACAATAGCTAAACCAATCAAGACCTTCTTATGAATTCCTTCCATACGTGTAAAGAAAAGTAATTTATTTTGAGTTTGACCTAAAGCCAAATTTTCAATGTCGTCTGATATTTCATAATCTATCTTTACTGGATCACCTAATGCTAATTCACCAATTTTCTTTTTTATTTCATTGATTACCAAATCTTGTTTATTTCTTATTCTTCTAGTTGATTGAATTTGATAGAATTTGGCTTCATAAGAAGCAGTGGAAAATATACAATAATTCTTATTTTCAGGATCTTTTTGTAAACCAATTAATATATTCTCAGTGGTGAAGAATTTGCTTTTCATGATAATTTTATCATGATCTCTTTTAGTTTTGAAATACCATGTTTCTTTAAATTCCTTGTCTAAAATTATAGATTCTACTTTTTCAAAACTCAAACTTATACGATAAGTTTTTTGATTTATATCGTCTTTAGTACCATTCATTCCAATCACGAGTTTTACTAGAAACAATTGACCAAAACCAAAACTGATAATGATTGCAAAGAAATACATCATGACTGCAAAAAGATCTTTCAGATGAATTGTAATCAATGGGTTTACAGAATAAGTAATTAACATGCTGAAAATGACAATCATCCCAAAAGTCAAAATTTGAATATTTAATGGTGAAACCATTCGTTTTGGATAAAATGATAGCGAAGTAGCAATGCAAAATATGATTGGTATGACAAAATACAGTCCTACAAATGTTGGAGAGTCTAATAGTGGTGGAATTAGGATTTCGTGAGGTGGTGGAGGTGTCTGCGATATTATTCTCTGTGGATTGAGAATAAATCTCATTACTGAAGGTACAGAAATCAGAAATTCGATTATCGCACAAACGAAAGTGAACATTAGCAATCGTATTGTTGACTGTTGTTTTTTCCACTTTTCTTTCAATTCTAATTCCATTATCAAGATCGATCTCCGCTATTCCTATAAGGATTGAGTTTTGAGTTTTCATATATGTGAAGAATAAGTGTTATTTTCATGATTAATTTCAAAATTTTTAAAAAAATAATTTGTAACCTCCGAAACTTAACACTTAGAAGATCTTTACTGTAACCTCCAAGATCTTAACAGATCTTGATATTAAGATCTGTTAATTTGTTGGAGGTTAAGCATTAAAAATTCCCTCTGTTAAGTTTCGGGGTTCGTTAGTAATGTTCTCCTTTAAATTCCTGTTCCATTTCGACCAACAAATTTCCATTAGGATCAGTTTGGCTTTGTGCAAAAAAAGCCTCCTTATTTTGTGAACCTATCTTAATTTTTTTAAGGATTACATCATTGCCTGTTTTTTTATCTCTAATGTAGAAATCTTGGTTTAATTGTTCATTTGCTTGTAAGTGAAATTCTTTTCCAGTCATATCTTTCCCGTGGATTTCTACTACAACTGATGATGATAATGGTTCTTCTATAACTTTAAAAGTAAATTCAATTAGGGTTGGGATATTTGTAATAAGTTAATGTTATTTAAAAATACTCGTATGTGACTATTCATAGTTTTTCATTCTTGAAGCTAACTTCATTAGATTCTCTATCTTATTTTGTCCTAAATCTAACTTAATTCATGCCCTCTCTGCTGGTGTTTGTTCTAACGAACCATGATTTCGAATAAAGTTGTAATGAATTCGATAAGCGCCAATCAATTTTTGTGTTGATTCCTTTTACCAATAAATTTCCTTATATTATTCTGTACCGTAAAAGTTCGGTATGGTAGAATTATACATGAGTGGACCATTCAAATTTGATTCAAAAACGATTGAAGAAAAAGTCCAGGAAGGAAAAATAGGAAATTATGCACTTGGAACTGCCAATCATGACGGAACCATGAAAAATGTTGCATATATTGGTAGATCTGATAATAATCTGAAAGCAGAATTATTAGCCAGATTAAAAACCCACAAACACCCTAACTTTAAAGTTAGTTATGCAAGTTCACCAAAAGAAGCCTATACAAAAGAGTGCCAAAACTATCATGATTTTGATCCGCCACAAAACAATATTCATCCATATGCTCCAGTGAATTCAAACTTAAAATGTCATATATGTGGAGAGTAATTTCAACATTTTATTTGAGATACTAATTTGATAAAATTTTCGATCTTATTTTGTACTTGAAATTCTAGAATTTGTCAGAATATCTCAATGGATTGCTGCTAGTGTCTCTATTAGGTAAATGATGTATCACAAAATAAATACACCAATTAATAATAAAGCATTGTATCTTTTAGATACACACTGTCACTTATTGAGGATCTCATTTCCATAAATGGAAATGACAATGAAAAAGCAACCTAGAACCTTGGCGTCAGTTGCAGTTCCAATAATATTTAGTATCTTACTTGTAGTCGGTTTTACAAGCATCAATCATTCATTTAATTATGCTTCTGCTGTAACTGCACCCAACACAATCCATACTACTGTGTTTTGGAGTTTGAATGTTCCAACATCAAAAACAGCTGGAAGTACTTTTACCATTGACGGAAAGCTCAAGGACTCTACTACTGGTTTATTCTTGGCATCCAAGACAATAACATTTACATCAACCCCTACAATGGTTATTCCAAACGCAGTGACAGATTCTAATGGTATGTACAGTGTAAGCGGTTTGGTTGCACCTGCCGCAGGATCATACAGTATTCAGGCTCACTTTGCCGGAGACTCGATGTACGCTTCAAGTAATTCTCTTACTAAAGTTCTAAAGGTAACTTCATCTACTGTAACTCCACCTGTAGTAACTCCACCTGTAGTAACTCCACCTGTAGTAACTCCACCTGTAGTAACTCCACCTGTAGTAACTCCACCTGTAGTAACTCCAC
>CAZDTF010000109.1:0-4688 GCA_964508325.1 uncultured Nitrosopumilaceae archaeon
TAGCAAGAAATGTAGTAAGGGGATTAGACAGGAAATGGGCACATAATCTGTATGGATTTGCTATAAAACCGGATCTTGTCTTTTATCTAGATGTAGATCCCAATGTTTTAGTACATAGAGTATTTCAAAAGAATTCCTCACTTGACTATTATGAATCAGGAGCCGATATAGGACTGGCAGATGATATGTTCCAGTCATTTTTAATATACCAGAGAATGATTTCTAGAGAATTTCGTATAATGCAAAAAAAATATGGGTTAATACCAATAAATGGCAACAGAACCGTAGCTGAAATTAATTCAGACCTACAAAAACGTACAAATCAGTTTCTTGAAAAAAACATATGATTTTTCTTCTCATGTAAAGCAATTTTGTTGTAAACAACTATTTCATACAAATCAAATTTGTACTTGAACGGATTTTTTCTAGTTTCCGAATTTTCCACGTAATCAATTCTCTTAATGATTCTAATGATTGTGCTTCAATCTTTACTAAAATATCATAATTGCCAATTGTGTTTTGTATTTCAATAACACCATCGATTGATTGTAATTTATTTATTATGAATTGTTCATAACCATGCTCACAGTTTATTGCTACATATGCTGTTTCCTTTTTATTCAGATTTAATGTTTCAGTATTTGTAAGCATAGCCATATCATCTCAAAATGAGACTAGGAATAGAGTGACAGGTGCATGTACATTCTAACTCATCGTCATCATCAAGTCGTGGATCATCCTCTGCACTCAAATCATCTTCTTGGCTGTGTTCTGACATTATTTTATGTTCACAGATATAGCATATTTTCATTTTCTATTATCTAAACGTATGATAAAATAGTTGATAAGTATGTGCTACATAAAAAATGTAGCTTATGTTCAATTCATAGAAGATTTATTTTCGTATCCTTAATTGTTTATATGAAAAATAAAGAGGAAGAAGAGTTTAGTCTTCTTTTTGGTTTCCAGTTGTCGGATCTAAGATGAGCTTGCTATTATCGCCATGCTTGAAATCAAACATATTCATCAACGACCCAGCTTTCCTGTCAAATGACTGGCTATCAGGCATCAATCCAAGGTTCCAATTATCCTCTATGAATTTCAGAATAGATGTCTGATCCGTTATTTGATGGTCAACATAGTTCTCTTTTGCATATGGAGATATCACTAGCAATGGTTGTCTTGGACCATATCCACATCTGTCTTGGTATGCACCTAGTTTTGCAATCCCACAACCAACATCCTGTGTCGGATCATTTGATTGGTTGAGGATTGGAGGCATTACATGATCGTACCATCCATCTGAATCATCATATGCAATAATTACAGCGGTGTTTTTCCATTCTGGTAATTTTTGCAAATGATTGATTGTATCAACTAGGAAGGTTTGTTCGTCAAGTGGGTCAGAATAACCCGCATGTCCATCCTGATACTTCGCTGCTTTAAGGAAGCTTACTGCTGGTATGTTACCCGTATCTGCAGCAGCCCAAAAGTCAGAAAGGTCGTATTGATGGTTTGCCTGATCAGTTTTGCCTATCATAGCAACTGAAGTTGGTGGTAAATGATGCATGTTTGAAGTAGAGAGATAGTATTGGAAAGGTTCATGGTGTGCACTGTAGTCTTTTACTGTGCTGCCCCCAACATTCACATGTGTTGAACCACAAACTGCCTTGTGGCCAGCAATCCCATCCCATGGAGTTGTTGGCTTGAATCCACCTTGGAACCAGCCCCATGTTACGGTAGCTGTATTCAGATTATTTCCAATGTTTTTGCCGCTCATAGAAACCACGTCAGGTGATGAGCAATCATCAAATGCTCCATCTGGATCTGCAATAACTGTACCACCGACTACCTCATCTGGAATGGCAATTGGAGTTGCTCCATGTGTTTGGCCAGAAACTAGATTGAGATGACCTGGAGTTGAGGGGCCAAAATTGGTGTCAAAGGAGTTGTCGCTCATAGCAAAGTGTTGTGCATAATTCCAAAGTGCGGTGACAGTGTTTCCATCATAATACCCCATTACGGTGCTTCCATCTGGATTGCAATCAGGACCTATGTTACCAACTGATTCTACAAACTTGTCAAGTAAACCCCTGTCGTAGGCTTGCTGTTCTGGTTTGTAATCATGATTTTCATCACATGTTATTGGTGTTGATCTGTCCAAACGGAATGGATTAGCTTTGTTTGGGTTACTAACCATTAGTGCCGGCGTCAAACCGTTGGTAGATGGCGTATCTTTTGATGGTTTGAATACAGGTTCACCAGCTACATTTGCCGCATTTGGATACGTACCAAAGTAGTGATCATATGAAATATTTTCTTGGAATATGATCACCACATGTTTGATTGGTGTTGTGGTCGGAGGACTAATTGCATATGTTGAACTGCTTAGGAACAGAGAAGTTATTAATAGTGCTGCGATTGTTGTTGTTAGAATTTTTGTCATTGTAATGCTAATTTTTTTTATGGATTTGTTTATTCTGCCAATAGATCACGTTATACTATTTACCAACTATTGTCAGAAAATAAAAATTTATTTTTTATGCATCTTACTCGATTAAATTTACAACTATGTATAAGCTAAAAAAAATATAGCATACATTTACATTAAATCAGAACAATCAAAATTACCGGTCTACTGTTGATCTTTACTGTGATTCTTTCCTCGGTTAATGGTAGGCCGTCCCACAATTAGATAATCGATCATTTTTAAGCATTAAAAATGAAATCGAGCTGATTTTCATTGTTGTAGCACTGTCGTTACTAGGTTGTAGAATAGATTAGATAAAAATTGATTTCTGTTTATGTTATTATGGTTTTATAGAATTTACGAACCTGATGTAAAGATCTCCACTTATCCATAAAGCTGTTTGTAGACCAAGAAATGGTCGTTGATAGTATTTGTCTTTGATAGAATTTTTATTTTGCATAGGAAAAAATTTTACGTCCCCATAATAACACAAAATTGGAAGACAATAAAAGCACCAGATAAAATCCTATTAATCGCTTCATCACCAAAAAATGAATCTTGTTTTTTGGGATATACTAATTCAAGAGGTGGTTTACCAGCTTCCAAATTCAAAAATAATTCAATAGTAGTATTACGTGGTGGTAGAGTATACTACAACACTGATGATATAGTTAGAAAGAAAACTAACAAAAAAACAAAGATTAGGAAAAAATCAACTAAAAAGCGTTATTAAAATCAGAATGGTTCGGTCATTCTAAATATTTTGGCAAGATCTTGCAGGTGTGTCCCGATCTTGACACGGAGAAAAATTCATGTCATGTCCCTCAAATTGTACAGCACCATTTTGCTCTATACAGTTACAAGATACAGATCTTTTAAATGATCGTGCTTTCTTAGTTGGTATGGGTTGGCAATATGGCTCTAACGAGAACAATAAAGCTTGATGAATTATGTACATCAGTTATGAACATTGATAGAAACATACGTTCCGCTATACTAGTGGACAAAAATGGAAAATTACTTCACAGGATCGTTCGTCGTGGTTTTTTGCAACCAAGCGTAGAAAGATGGAATGACGTACGATTCATGGAGTGCGCTCTAGAGATTTCCATTGGAACAAAGTACGATAGATTATATGGTCCAATTAGATATCACCATTCGGACAGAAATAATTTTATCATATTCAGCTTCCCATTTCATAAAAACGTGCTTCTTGTTACAAGTACAAAAAACATCAGCCCTATTTCTCTTGCAATAAATATATCGCATTTCATAAACTATAAAATGACAAAACTATGATTTCGAATGTTTGATTCTTTCCTTTAGTGAAGTAGTTCCATTTTATTGAAGCAATGATCATGGATTTGCTGCTCGGTCTTTGATGTACAATTAATACATATTTTTTGGATGGTTCCTCTACATCCAGCACATACAGAATATTTCATCAATAAACCTCCACAACCTCTGCAAGATTCATCTGGCATTGTTACTTTCATCAACTCTGTAACTTCCCGTCTAATTCAAAAATGATAAACTTGTTCAATATAGAATTATAGTGACAATGATATGTATGTAGAATTTTGTTTTCTATATGTTTGTGATCACTATGACAGACAGGAATGAACAAATTCCTTGATATAACGCTTGATCGGCATATTAGAACGGATTGCTAACCTTGTGTACATTGTGGAACATAAGAAATGTAACTTTCATAACAAAATTTGCGGTCTACGTGACAAGAGACATTAAAGGAACCGCAACCCCGATCAAAGATTGTAGACCGCAATAAAAAAACACTTAACATCTTATCTAAGGATTTGCCATGGTTTCTTTGTAGCAATTAGAATAATATGATTTTGTATTTCGATCATTATTTCTAATAAAATTCTTCATAAAAAATGTATAATTAAGGATTCAAAAGTAATTTTTATCCAACAACTATACCTTTTGATGGCCAACTAAACCTATTCAGTATTCGCTTTGGAAAGGTCCTTTTCTATAATCTTGAGGTCCTCTCAATCCTATCATCATAGTCGTAAATAGAAGTGAATTGTGGATTTCCAAACTATTGCTTCAACGCAGCCATATGATTAGGGTGGGCTTTAAACTAGATTAAGGCGCCAAGAGAGTGATTTGAACTCTCGTACTCATGCTAATACGCCCTTCATGGTTAATTAATTGCAGTCAGTATCCCTTCACATACAATCACACAAAACAA
>CAZDTF010000110.1:0-4679 GCA_964508325.1 uncultured Nitrosopumilaceae archaeon
GCAAGCCATGTTCTATAGTTTGACATGTCCCATTCTGTTTCTCTTGCAAATGATGAAACAAACATCGAAATTGCGCTTGCTGCAATCAGATTCATACCACGATAATCCTTCCATCCTACTTCCTGTTCTTTTGGAAGATCATCAATTATTGATGGAATTTTTTCCAATTTTTTTTCAAATTTATGCGCTAGCTGTCTTAAAGTTTTATTTGAAAAGAGAATCGAACAATCACTATATTTTATTTGGTGTTCCAAATTCATTACAATATTTATTGCCGCAGCCTCGAAGATAATAGGGTCCCAGCCAAACTCTGGCAAAAGTCCTAGCGTTGCAATTGTTGCGTGTTCCTTAGTATCTTTTTTTATGTATTGAATAAACCCACTTGCAAAAGAACTACCGGTTCCTCCTCCCATTGCAAACGGTACACAAAATCCTCTTACTGGTTCTGGTGAAAGAGCAGAGATTTGTTTTTGCATATCAAACTTGGTACTAACTTCTTTTATGAATCGTGTCCTCCCTTCTGCCCAATTTCTTGCTGCCCCGCCTGAACCATGTATGACGTGTTTGTCTCTTAAGGCAAAAAGATCAGGATACGATTGTAAAATTAGATTGGCAGCTCTTGGATCCAAGTCAATTAGTAATGCCCTTGGAATAAGTGGTATCTCGCTACTTCCATAAGAAGGTGGGAATCTTAGAATGGTACTGCCGTATCTTTTCAGTACTCTTGACTCTTCTTTTTCACCTTTAAGAGTAGGCTTGAGCGGGTTTGCCCCAACATCAAGCAGTAATCTTCTGTATGCCTCTGCACCCAATCCTATTCCACAATGCCCGAAACACGTCATAAGTACTGGAGCTGGTGGTAGGGGATCAAACTTTGACAAATCTAATCACCATTATTGAGAATGATTTGTCTCTTTAACCAACGAGTGCAACAATGTAAAGTGTCAACTTGACTGTTATAGACATTAAACTGTGATAATTGCAATGCTGGTCTGCCTATGACAACTCTGATGTGATTACATTTAAGATTTAAGAACAAATGATTCATCTAAAACAAAAAAATCAATAGGTTTCTTTTAGTACCTTTTTTAAAGCCTGAAATTCTTCAATGGTTATCTCTCCTGTGGCAAGTCGATTTTTTAGAATTTTAAGAGCACTGTTTCCTTTTGATTGAATCTCTTCTGATTTTTTGTCGGTTTCAGATTTTTTATTTTGTTTTTTATTTTTTAATCTATCTTTTTCAGACTCTGCAATTTGTCGTTGCTCATCAATTGCTCTGGTCAGACTCTCTAGGTATTTGTAGTCTGATAGGTAGAGGGGGGTTCCTTGTTTTAGGACATTGAAAATCTCATGCAGTCTTTTGCTATCGCCTTTCCCTAAATCTATTAGTTTTTGAACAGTTTTTATTAAATCCTCAGACAATCTTTTCACCTATCTTACAAGAGCCCTAAATCGTAAATCTTCTTTTAAGTTCTTAAATGATTTGTCCTTTATTGCCCAATTCTTAATAGTTTTACCATACTGTGATATAGCTTCTGCAAGTAGAATTAAAGAGTCATCAATTTCGCCAATTTCAGCCTTACTACGAGATTTGGCATAAATCACATTACCATTTTTTGGATGTTCTTTTAAAACCAAGTCAAATGCAGATATTGCATCTGAATGTCTGCCCATCTCTGCAAGTTCAGTCCCTCTGTAAAATAAGGCTTCATTATGTTGAGGATCTATCTTGAGGACATTATCAAAACAAGTTAGCGCATCTTCATGTTTTTTCTGTTTACCGAGTACTAGTCCTTTGTAAATCAACGCGTCTATATTACGTGGTTCCAATTCTAGGGATTGATTAAGACAAGATATTGCTTCCTCGTGTAGACCAAGCTTATTTTTTGCAATCGCTTTATTATAAAATGATGCAGCATAATCTGGTTTGATTTTCAAAGACTTGTCATATGATGCTATGGCTTGCTCATAATGTCCAAGTTCTGCAAGTGCATTTCCTATGTTGTTAATAGCAGCAACATGTTTTGGATCTATTGCTACAATCTTTTCAAAACATGATATTGCATCTCTGTTTTTATCAAGATTAGTTAATGCAATTCCCTTGTGGTACAATGCATCAACATTTTGAGGATCTATTTTTAGAACCTTGTCAAAAAATGAAATTGCGTCTTTGTGTTTGTTAAGCTTGTAAAGCGAAATTCCTTCCGAGATCAACGCGTCAATGTTCTTTGTTGGTTCAAAAAACTTCATTGAAATCAATTTACATTGTGTTTGAGATTAATATTGCGATTTTTCTAGTTATAAGTTCTCTTCTGCAAGGGTTTCTGGAAATGCTTTTTTGATGTATCTTGCTAGTGCTGGATACTGTATAATCAAAGACACAAGAACCACTCCGAAAGTTATTGTCTGTAAGGTTTCCTTGAATTCACTTTCTGGTAGTGTTGCAACCAACGCAACTGATAACGCTCCTCTCATACCACCAATCCACACAACATTTCGCCATGTTCTTGGAATGTTTTCTTTGGTAAATTTGTTAGTTAAACGGAGTATTGGATAAGTGGATACGGCTCTAGCAGCCAACACAACAACAAATGCTAGCATTATCAGTGGGAGATTTTGACCAATCCGTACCAAATCCATACTTAATCCCAAGTAAAGGAAAGCTAACGAATTGGCAAAAAACGCAATCATTTCCCAAAAATTTGAAGTATATGTTCTTACCTTAGGGCTGATAATTTTTTCACTTCTCATAGTTACGTTTCCAAAGTATAGGCCTGCAACAGCTGCTGCTATTAGGCCAGACATTCCTAATGAATTTGCTACCACCACTGAACCAAACATTACCGCAACTGAAAGAGCTGTTTCCGAAAAAGGATCATCTAACAACTTGTGCAATCTGTGTGCAGCTGCAGAGATAGCTAATCCTACAGCTACACCTCCAAAAAATACCAGTGCAAAATGTCCTAACTGTTCAACAATGTTTACGTTTATGCTGCCAACAACATTCTGCGTCTCCAGTGTTGACCCTTGTGCTAACGCTATTGCAATTATTGAGGAAAATATTATGACGCCAGTAGCATCGTTGAAACTTGCTTCTGATTCCATCAGGGTGGAAAGTAATTTTGGTGTTCTGATCCTTTTGAATACCTCAATTACAATAGCGGCATCTGTTGGAGCAATTAAAGCCGCAAATGCAAATGATACAATATATGGTAAACCTGCAACATAAACTAAGAGAAATCCACCAACCAAAGTTGCAAGAAGGACTCCAACGGTAGATAACAAAAGTGCAGATATTCGTACTTGTTTGAATTCTTCATGCTTGATTTTCATCATTGCTTCAAAAATTAATGGCGGCACTATGAAAAACAGAATTAATTTCGGATCAACCTTGAACTGGGCTATATTAACAAAGTTAAATCCTGTAGAGTGAGATAATGAGATTGCAATCCCTACTCCAACAAGAACCATTGTATATGGAATTTTTATCTTCGATGAGATCAAAGATGCGATGAATATTGTGACTAGAAATACTGGAATCAAATATTCCGTGCTCAAAAACTGTGTTAAAATTGCATCAGCCATTCGATTATGTTTCTCAAGTTCCCAAATTATAAAAAGAGTTCCAAGTGGCTTTTTTCAATTTTACCATCTTGTTTTTTCTTAATTAGTAGCAATTTACATCTATTTAATTCGAATTCAAATGCTAAATTCTTGTCGTGTAGTTTCTAGAAAATTTGAATTAATTCTAATGCGCTCTAGAGTCTGTGCAATCTTCATTTCAGTTCCAGGGGTATAGTGTTTTTTGAAGAAACATTTTATCTCTTGTTCTTTTTTGAGGCTAGACTCTAAAGACATGATGCCAATGATTTTGTTTAAGAGTGGATTGCCAACACCAAACCTTACTACTATTTTTCTCCAATTTTTCTTAATCCATGGCCAGATCAATTCCTTTCCATATTGATTTGCACCCATTTTTGAGATCGGAATGAACAAGTTTTGGGAACGAACCTCTTTTGACAAGGCAAAACCTAATGATTGTAAAAGCAGCCTTTTATCTTGAAAATTAGACATGGCACCAAGGAATCGTATTTTTTCTTCTTGAGTTTTGGCCTTTTTGTAGAGTTTTCTTAAAAGTTGGTAGGTTTTCTTATCTCCCTTCCAAGCTACAAGAGAATACACAGCACTACGTAAATCAGGATTGAGCGAACCTGATTTTAAGAAATCAGTAAATCTCTTGTGAGCTTCTCTTAAAATCTCCTCGTCACCCATCTTACCAAGTGAACCAATTATAGAATTTCTAAGTAGTGCATCTGTTGATTTTTCTCCCTTTCTTGGTTCCCATCCTAATCTTTCAAATATTCTTCTAAAGTATTCTATGTTGTATTCTTTGATTTCATCACCAAATCTTTCCCCAGATAACAGACCATAAATGAAATTCAAGTTGTTCACTATGTCTGCTGAGACAAGATAATCGCCTTCTTCAAGATAGAACTTTACAAACTCTAAATATCTCTCAAGTGATACTTGATTGGAAATACACAGGGCAAACAGGTCATGTTGAAGGCTCCAACGGTCGACATTACTAAGCTTCTTTTCTTGCGCAAGTTCTCCAAGTCTATCTCGAGTTTCATGATCATATTTTACCCTGTAGAAACCCTTCTGACCTGAATTTATCT
>CAZDTF010000111.1:0-4658 GCA_964508325.1 uncultured Nitrosopumilaceae archaeon
TTTAAAAACACAAGGTGCTAGGCAAAAGATATCTATTGTTTCTGATGGTTCCCATGTATTGTTAAGGTAGTATTGAAAATGGGAGCGGTGCACATAGAAAAGCAAGAATCATTACAAGAACAAACATTTTTTTCCGTTTATTAGAAAGCGGCGAAATGTCATCAAGAGGTTTTACATCGGGACTTCTCATACTGAACATTAAGACAAAAAGTGCCATGATATAGTATCCAACAGCTGCAAGAACTCCCATACTTGCATATGTAGTAATTCGATGCCATTTTCTACCAAGAGTTGCACGAGCAATGTGGCCACCATCAAGTTGCCATGCTGGAAGAAGATTGAGAAATGTTATAAGAAATCCAAACCAAGCTGCGTACAATACCGGTGACATTATCAATTCTTTTCCAACAATATGCTTGCCTACTAAGAGAATTGTTGAGTCCATGAGTATACTTGAATGTAATTCTACAAGTCCAGAGTGAGAAAAGACTTGAGCTTGCGCACTTGAAATTAATGGAGAAACAGATGCTCCGTATACTGACACAATCATTGCAATAATTAGTCCAGCAATGGGTCCAGAAATTCCAATATCAAATAATATGTCTCTATTTATCATAAAACTTCGTGACATGATAAGAGCTCCAAATGTAGGAAATCCATATACTGGAATACCTGGAATAAAATAGGGCCAACTTGTTTTGATCCGATGCATTTTTGAAGCAATCATGTGACCAAGTTCATGAATTCCAAGTATTCCCATTAACGAAACTGTAAAAAGGGCTGCTATTTGGAAAGGTTCACCTATGTAGGTTATTGAGTTTGCATCAACTGTGTGGTAATAACCATCAATCATTACCATTATTATGGTGGCTACAAATAGCGCTCTTGGAATCCAAGCTCGTCGTGACTTAGATGATTGAAATCTTGATATAATAACAAACATTCTTTCACCATTCTTCTCAAGCCTCGCAACAAGATTTTTAGATGTAATTTGTTTTGCTAGATGAGCAAATTTTTGTTTGATTTCTTCACTTTCTATCTCAATCTGAAGTATTCCCAGACTTTGGTTTATTCCTTTTATCTGAAATATGTTCGAAACGATTGATATTACTTCTTCTACGGTTGGTTCACTCAATTGAGGTTATTGTGACATAAGCACATTAATTCCTTTATTTGACTAAAGTTAAATAATTACAGCATTCCAGATATTTTCAGATTGCAAGTAGCATTAAGGGAAATTGGTAACTGTATTATTAGAAGGTGTGATCCATCAGATATAATACCAGTTATGGAAATAAATATGAAAACTCTTCCAGAGCACTATTCTGATTATTTCTACGAAAGCTTGCTTTCAGAACTGCCCGAGTCATTTATTGTCGCAGAGATTGATAAAAAACTTGTTGGATATATCATGTGTAAAATAGAATATGGATTTTCTAATTTTAAAAAACTTGGATTTGTTAAAAAGGGGCATGTTGTTTCAGTCGCAGTATTAGAAGAATATAGGAAAAAGGGGATCGGACGAGTCTTAGTTGAAGAAGCAATATCTGGAATTAAGACAAAAAAAACGGACGAACTTTATCTTGAGGTTCGCTGTAGCAATAATGAAGCAGTAAAACTGTATGAAAAAATTGGGTTTATTATCAAACAAAGATTAAAGGCCTATTACAGAGATGGTGAGGATGCCTATTTGATGGCAATTGAATTTGTTTACTAGATTCAAATAAATAACTCTAGAAAAGATTTTAGCTAATGAACAGACAACGTAACATAGGCATTATGATCTTTATTCTATCTATAGGTGGGTTCTTTGTGTATGCATATCTTTTGATGCTCTCTGAATGGAGTCCAATTGTATTGCAACTTTCTGTACTTATGGCAGTTGGAGGAATATTGGGTGTAATCTCTTGGATTGGCTATAACATGGCGACATCAAAGCCATCTCCATCATCTTTGGTTTCCGACGACAAAAAGTAGCTATGACAGTTTAGCATCGACCACAGCTTGATAAAATCTTGGTCCAACGGGTCTTACTATTTTAGAACCAAAAACCTCAGCTTTAATTTTCATTACCTCAAGAAAATGATCTTTTGCAAGTTTACTTACCTCATTTTTCTTATCACCATGTATGTGACAGTAATAATGAATTATGCCATTCTTTTTAACAGCCTTTATTGCAGAATCTAAGAATTCATCTGATTTTTCAGGTAAAAGCATCAGAACTCTATCGCCTTTTACTGACAATTGTTCCTGAATAATTTTTGCTGCATCACCTGTTAATGATTCAACTTTTCCTACAAGCTTGTTTATCTTTATGTTTTGTTCACAAAGCTTTGTGGCTATTGGATTTATGTCTATATTATAAACAACACATTTCTTTTTTTTTGCCGCAATTATGGAAAACATTCCAACTCCACCAAACATGTTGATAACCGTTTCCCCATTTTTTATTAAATCTGCAATTCTGTATCGTTCTGTAGAAAGTCTAGGAGAGAAAAATGCTTTTTCAACATCTACCTTGAATCTACAACCATGTTCTTTATACTCTGTTTCTGTTTTATCCTCTCCTGCAAGTAGTTCTAATTTTCGTGTTCTAAAATCACCACTTACAGGGGAAGATTGGTAAAAAACTGATTTTGCAGTTTTTACCTTTTCTAAAAGAACTTTTCCAATTATTTTTTTCTTTGATGCCAGCGAATCTGGTATCCTAAGTATTATTATATTCCCTACCTGATCAAAGGCCCCATACAAATCTTCAATCTCTTTTTCAGATAATATTCCTGCTACTGCTTCTTTTAGCATTCGAGTCAATTTCTATAGTAGAAATGTCCTGACTGTTTCTGGTTTCTATCGAGTCTACTATCAGTTTTGTTTACACGTGGTCGTAAACTCGTTTCATCTCGTCTATAAGTAATATCAAGAGATTTTAGGAACCTATTCATGCCCTCTGCCTTGGATTTAGGTGATGTTGCATGGCCTTCCTTTCCAGGGGTTCCTTCAAAAATTACCAATGAATCAGAAATTAAATCCATAAGCTGAATGTCGTGATCAATTATAATCGCAGATTTACCATATGAACGGACAAATCGCTGGATCAATTTTGCAATAGCAATCCTGTCTTCAACATCTAAAAATGCAGAAGGTTCATCAAGTGCATATAGATCAACTTTTTGTAAAAGGCAAGCTGCTATAGCAACTTTCTGTAACTCTCCTCCCGATAAATTTTTTATTGATTTGTTGTATAATTTTTTTATCTTAATTGGATCAATGATTTGCTCCTCTTCTGTAGTACCTTCCAATCCCCCATTGTTTGCCTTTTCTAAAACTGAAATTACTTCTACATCAAAATCATTTGTAAGATATTGTGGTTTGTATGCTATTTTCACCTTAGTTTCAAGATTACCAGAATCAGGTTTTTCAACACCTGCAATCATCTTCATCATAGTTGTTTTTCCCAAAGCATTTGCACCAACAATGCCCATGACTTCACTCCTTCGTACTTTTCCTACATCAATTGAAACTGAGAAAGAAGGATATTTTTTCTGTAATAATGGATATTCGATAATAGTGTCGGTCAAAACAAACTCATCGGTAGAAGTAGAGGCATCAAATCTGAATGCAGTATCGCGAAATCTGATGTTTTCATTTGGAAGGTAACCATCTAAAAACACATTAATGCCAACTTTGGTTGAGAGCACGTTTGCTACAATACCATATGCAGCTGGCTCGCCATAGAGTATCTCTATAAAATCGCTAATGTAATCTAATACCGTAAGATCATGCTCTACAACCATTACACTTTTTTCAAGTTTGGCCAGACCGTGAATTACTTTTGCAACCCCTATTCGTTGGAACACATCATTATATGAAGAGGGTTCATCGAAAAAATAAAAATCAGAATCTTTTGAAGCAGCTACGGCAATTGCCAGTCTTTGAAGCTCACCACCACTAAGTTCTTCAAGTCTGTTTTCCATAGAGTTTTGTAATCCTAATTCTCTTACAAGATCTGGGACCTTATTTCGTTCATCAAATTTTTCTAAAAGTTCTTTTGCAGTTCCGTTAAAGGCCTTTGCCAAATTATATACTTGCTGTGGCTTTATGGAGGCTTTAATCTCATCATTGACAATTTTTTCAAAATGAGATTTTAATTCAGTTCCATGAAAATTTTTTAAAATTTCATTCCATTCTGGAGGTGAAGAATAATTTCCAAGGTTTGGTTTCAAATTTCCAGATAAAATATTGATAATGGTGCTCTTGCCCATCCCATTTCTTCCAAGTAACCCCATTACCTGACCTTTTTTTAGAGATGGGATTTTGTACAATCGGAAAGAATTGATTCCATATTGATGAATTTTTTCGGTTTTCAATTCTTCCGCTAGATTTACAATTGTTATTGCATCAAAAGGACATACCTTAACACATATGCCACAACCATTGCAGATATTTTCGTCGATCTGAGCTTTTCCAGTCTCTTCACTAAGGATTATACAGTCAGCCCCGGATTTGTTTACTGGACAATATTTGATGCACTCAAGACCACACTTTTTTGGTTGGCATGTTTCCTTATCAAGCACCGCAACTCTATGAGTCATAAGCTTAGGAGCTTTTTTCTTAATTTATATCTCTACTCAAGTAAGCTTAATACAGAACATTATCAA
>CAZDTF010000112.1:0-4593 GCA_964508325.1 uncultured Nitrosopumilaceae archaeon
ATTCATCTACAGAAATAATCTGAAAAGCTAATTAAAAAAGGATTAGAGTCTTTACAGTTAACTAGATTAGAGTAACAATCAAAATCAGAGATCAAAAGATCCTTTAGCACGTATCTTGTCCTCAACTGCGTCTGCCATCAAATCAAGTTCAGCAGTATCATCAAATTTTTGATATGTTAATTTTTCCAAGGTTCTAATGATGCTTTTAGCTGAGCGGTATTGAGGTATCTTTGGATCGTTTAGCTCACCGTATAGGCCGATACCCTCAATGTTGTTTTGTTTTGCAAAACCAAGAATAAGGCCATTAAAACCAGTGATAATTGATTGTTCCGGCGTAGTCGCTACCCCCAATTTTCTTACCCTGTCTGCAAGGCTTGATGAGGTAGTAGTAACAAATACTTTAGGTTCTTTTCCAAAATCACGATTTGTGTGAAATCCTCCCACAGTATAGATAAATCGAGCAGAATATTTCTTGGCCACATTTATTACGTCTTGACATACCTCGTTTAGCTCTTCGTTTGATTGTGGTTGCCCTGCCCCTCCACCAAAAACAATGGTATCTTTAGCATATCGGTATTCCCATGTTGCCTCAGGTAATTCGATGAAGCCTCCGTTGTCTATTACATATCCAGGAAGTGACGAAGCGATTTCTCTGAAGACTGATGTGTCAAGACTCTTGTTGATAAAATCTATTACTATAGTGCCTACGTCTCCCATGTCTTGCATAGCTGCAATGGTCAATGGTTTTTGTAGATCGGGTTCTATTTTTTGAATTATTTTCACAGACATTTGTTGTTATGGTTATGATTAATACTTTGGCAGTAGATGGTCAATTGGGATATAAGACGAATTTCCCAAAGAAAACTTGTGGGTAAATACATTATTCCGCCATTGCCATACTCATACGACGCCCTGGAACCCTACATTGATGCAAGGACAATGGAGATACATCATACCAAGCACCATCAAGCTTATGCTGACGGCCTAAATGTAGCTCTGCAAAGTATTAACGCACTAACTCACAAGGATTACATTGTAGGTATTTTGTCAGATCTTACTAGTGTTCCAGAAAATATTAGGGGTAAAATTAATTTTTATGGCGGCGGCTTTGAAAATCACAGATTATTCTGGGAGAGTATGAAACCTAATGGTGGTGGAGAACCAAGTGGTAGGCTTGCTGATGAGATAAAGATCTACTTTGGAAGCTTCAAAGAGTTTAAAGAAAAATTCTCTGCTGGTACAGCTGCAATACAAGGTAGTGGTTGGGGTTGGCTAGTTTACAATCAAACTTTTTCTAGGATAGAATTTAAAACCACAGAAAACCAAACTAGTCCTTTTACACAACGAGAAATTCCTTTATTGGGATTAGATGTCTGGGAACATGCCTATTATCTCAAATATCAAAACAGGAGAGACAATTATATTCAAGCTTGGTGGAATGTCGTCAACTGGGCTGAAGTTGAGGAAAGGTTTCTTCGTGTGGCAACATAATATGTGATCCTTGTTAATTAATTTCAGGTTGGGTTTTGGTGGAACAATACTACTGAGTGGAATACAGATTCTTCATAATTGGATTTGATAAGTTTCTATTGTGCCACAGCCGCAAGTGGCTCTTCCTCTTCGGGTTGAGGGTTTGCTTCTTTTCTTGCCCTCGCTAAAGCCATTTTTAGATGCTCAATTTCGATCTCATCAATCATTTCACACATTAAATTCATTTGTGTGATCAAATACTTAAGTTCTATGTATAATTTAGATTGGTTTTCTTGTACTTTGTTGTTTTAAAGATTATTTTTATTTTATGTTATTTTTGAAAATCATTTGTCTTTGGTTTTTGTATTCTTGGGATTTTTTGGCTCTTTACCTGCCCATAGCCTAGCAATTGCTCCCATCATAAATCCCCCAACCACAACTATTGCAATACCACTAATTATTGCCACAATTGCTTTTGCAATAGTTTTGATCCTAGACATGTTATATTATCTGCTATCCATTAAATATGGATTTGAGTCGAAGTAATACAATCCTAATTTTATGAAAAAATCGGCATAATTGTGTCATAGATGGCTTTAAATCCAGTCTAATTCTGGCAACAGCATGTCTGACGAAGTAATCAAGGTGGTGCAAAAATTAATTGAGGAAGAAAAGGGAGATATTGAAAGATTAAATGGTATTTTAAATTCTCTTCGAAATGGTAGCCTACTTGATTTATCCGATCAGCAATATATTGAGAGTCTATCTTCAACTACCGACAAGTTTGAAACACAAGAGGAAATAAAAACATCTGAAAATCTGTCAGAGCCAATCAATGAAACCAGTAATAGCACAGATGAAACAAATAAAATTTCATTAAAAGTAGAATCAAAAGGCAACAGAAAAAAGATTATAATTGCAGGAATTGTTATTGCGGCAATAATCTGTGGCTTTATTGGAACAAATGCTTATGCATCAAGTACGGTGCAAATTAGACCACACCAAGGAAATCAATACGCAATTTCTCAGTCAGTGTTACATATTCAAGCTGAAGCTTGTAATCCTTCTTATTTTCCCGCCAGTTTTCATAGTTATGAGATAACTGCCATATACAAAACCAAAGTTCTTGAGGTAGCCTCAATTAATGGTAGCACGATTACTCCAAAATCATCCATTCTTTTAGATGGCACGTTTACCATTAACAGGGAAGCAATTTCTGAATTAGCAAACCAAAGTTCTGCATTTGATCCAAATCAAGCATCTATTAAAACAAAACTTGATGCCCCAATTTTTGGAATCATTCCATTCACAGTTAACAAAGAATACACAGGTCAGGAATTTGCCAACGTGGTAAAAAACGGTCCTGCAGGCGGATACCAGTGTTAAATTATTTTTGTCATAGTGAAAAACAATCTTCAATCTTACACTTGACTTTATGGAAAGATTCCATAAGAGGTACAAGTAATGAAATTGCAACATAAAAAGACTCATCGTTTCAAGAAAATATAGAAAAGTATTCTTGTAAACTTTCTGTGATATTATTTTTTATTTCGTTCCTTGAGTCTTTGAATCATTCTTGTCTCTCCTTCCGCAAATCTTTTTTTCTCTTCCTCAGTTTCTAAAAGGAGTGGAGGCACTTCTCTTGTTTTACCATCTGGTCCAAGTGCTATTGCAGTAACAAAGGCAGTATTTGTAAGTGTTTTATTTCCATTCATCAAATCTTCTGCCTCAACTTTGATTTCAATTTCCATAGATGATCTGTGAACATAGTTTATCCTTGCACTAAGTATGATAGCATTCCCTACGAAAACAGGTTTGAGGAAATTAACCCTGTCTATACTAGCTGTTACTGTATTCATTCTTGCGTGTCTTTGGGATACAAGCCCCGCAATAAGATCAATCTGCTTTAAAATTTCGCCTCCAAAGACATTGCCGTTAGGATTCGCATCAGATGGAAACATCCTGACTGTCATCTCGGCCTTTGATTCATGGAGACTTTTTGGTTTCAGAGTCATTTTCTATTCAGTTCTCCTTATTAAGCGGAACTTTATTTTTGATTCTTTTGTTTTTCTTCATTATGACACCAGCAGGAACAAAGGTCATGGCGGTAGCCATTGCGTTTACGGTATTCACAATGGATCGAATGTTCAGTTTTGCTCAATTGATACCTATGAAAAGGTAATTGTCACAATTTTATATTTTGGTCAGATTATACAAAGCCGATGAAGTATTTTTGGTGGAGATTTTTAGATTATGCAGTAGGGGTTTTTGTGGGTGGACTAGTAGTTTTTTTAGTGAATAGATTACTTTGTCATGATTGCATAGGTCACTGGACACCTATTCTGATGTTAGCCATATGGATTTCGTTAATGCTATTTTGTAATTACCTATTTCAATCACTACGACCAAAGCAAATAACTCAAGATAAATAAATGACATTTTGATTATTTTCATGATTTATGTTATCCAAAATTCAGAAACAGAGTAGTTCTGGAATGATAAATATACCTGCACAAAATACCTTAATTGATGAAAAAGTTCTTTCAAGAGTTTTGTGATAAGGTAGTAGCACTAGATCCTTCAATTCGCTTTGCAGGAATAGCAGATGAAGATGGAAAATTAGAGGCAACTTCAGAACGAAAAGGCTTGAAAGCGTTGCTTACTTCAGAAGAGCGAGCGCAATATGCAATCACGGCAGCAACACGACAATACACAAGACTGAGATGGGAGTACCTTTTAGGCAGAATTTTGTATGCAAGCTCTCACTATTCCAAAATAACACGGGCTACAATTCCAATTGCTGATGGAAATAGTCGGCTTTCTTATGTTCTGTTATTATCTTTTGATGCAGATACCCCAAATTTCCATGAAATTATAATAAACAAAGTCATACCACTAGTTCATAAAAACATGAGCACTTTTCTTTCAGAGTCACAAAATTAATAGTCAATAACAAAAATTAGAACAAAATAATTACAAGTTTTAGACATCATTGAAAATGATTAGGTTACAGTAATCATCACGTTTAATGGTGCAGACAACGCATCTGGATTATTTATGCCTGCCCACACAAATATTTGTGCAGTATAAGTTCCTGACGATGTAGGTATCCATGATTGAGAA
>CAZDTF010000113.1:0-4592 GCA_964508325.1 uncultured Nitrosopumilaceae archaeon
CCGGAAGATTTGACAGAGAAATAGAAATCAAAGTACCTGACAAGAAGGGAAGAAAAGACATTCTCATGATACATACAAGAAACATGCCATTAAGTGATGATGTTAACTTGGACAAAATTGCGGCAATTAGCCATGGTTATGTTGGTGCAGATTTAGAATACCTTTGCAAAGAAGCAGCAATGAAATGCCTAAGGAGACTTTTACCTGAACTAAACATGGAAGATGAAAAACTTCCACCTGAAACCTTGGACAAACTAATAGTAAACGAGGACGATTTTCAGAATGCACTAAAAGAAGTTACACCGTCCGGAATGCGTGAAGTTTTCATTGAAAATCCTGACGTAAGTTGGGATGAGGTAGGCGGATTGGAAACTGTAAAGCGTGAATTACAAGAAGCAGTAGAATGGCCAATGAAATATCCTACGCTTTATTCCAAATTAGGGCATAGAATGCCACGTGGAATTTTGCTTCACGGGCCAAGTGGAACAGGAAAGACACTTTTAGCGAAAGCAGTAGCAACAGAAAGCGAAGCCAATTTTATTTCAGTAAGAGGACCAGAATTACTTTCAAAATGGGTTGGTGAATCCGAACGTGGCATACGAGAAATATTTCGAAGAGCAAGACAAGCTTCACCATGTGTAATATTCTTTGATGAGATAGACTCAATTGCTCCAGTCAGAGGAGTTGGAGGAGAAACAGCAGTTACGGAGAGAGTTGTCAGTCAGCTTTTGACTGAACTTGATGGTATTGAAAGCTTACATGGTGTAGTGGTTCTTGCAGCAACTAACAGGGCAGATATGATTGATACAGCACTATTAAGACCAGGGAGATTTGACAAGATAATTCTTGTACCAATGCCAGATAGAGAAGGTAGAAAGAGCATACTAGAGATAAGTACAAAAAATATACCAATAGACAGGGAAGCAAAATTAGATTCTGGTAAGAATCCAGATTATGTAGATATAGAGAAGCTTGCAGATTCTACAGATGGTCTTAGCGGAGCAGATGTTGCATCAATTGCAAATACCGCAGTTTCTCTTGTAATACATGAATTTCTTGACAAGTATCCCGATCAGAAAGAAGCTGAAAAGAAGGCCTCTGAAGCCAAAGTAACTATGAGACATTTGGAAGAAGCTGTAAGAAAGGTTAGAACACAAAAAGAACTCAAGATTGGCGAAAAAGTAGCAGTTCCCTACTACAGGTAAATTTAACCTGCAGAAGCGTCTTTGTCATTACTTTGTTAAGAAAGTAAGGAACAATTAACAATACAATTGAACCTCCACCCTTAATGACATTATGGTACTCAAAAAAAGGCGATGGACAGTTCAAAAATTGTATCTATCACGGCAATCACTATCTCAATAGTTTCTATTGGCTTATTGGTTGGAATTAATTCAATTCTTCAATCCAATATAGAGAAATTAGAAAATGACTTACACAAACAATCAGAGATTTCCAAATCCCTTGATTCTGACTTGAATTCAACTCATCTTTTGTTGGAGAGTCAGCGAGCAAAAATAGAAGAAATAGGATCTAACATTACTATGATTAGAGAAGCTGACAGATCAGGGCTTCTTGAACTACAGCACGAAATAACCAATATCCAAGATAACATTACAAGCACGAATAACAACACAGAGTCACTAGTGAAAAGAGTTGTTAGTTTAGAAGAGAAAATTAACGCGTCTGCCGCGTTAGTTCCTAATCAGCTCAAATTTGAGCCGACTATGGTTTCCGATGAAAATAATAAGAATTGGACTTCTCATTACATTAAAGAAAAACTGTATGACGCTAGGATCAACTCCTGGTGTAATAGCACCCCTCCTAATTGCTATGTGCATCTCTCAAAACTTGATTCGCTAGTTGGCACTGCAATAGCAATCGATACCATTGGTTCTTCAGATTCTGGATATTATTTTATTGGATATTCAGACAAATATATCGTGCCTTCAGATGGTTTGGTCAAAGTCTCAGGAAAATTTTTAAAAAAAGATAATCTGATTCTTGCAGGTTTGGGAAAAAACAGCACACTTAGCGTGTTTATTCTTGGCGAAAATCCAGATCTCATTATCAATAAAACTGCATTACTGGGTGATAATGATACAAATGATATTTGTTTTTCAAAATAAATAGAATTAAAGTTTACCTCTGCACAGATTTTAAAGTTATGTTTTGGTGGAACTGATTCATGGATTCAAGACTACAAGCAATATGACTCGTGGGCTGGAGTTTCAGTCAGAGCAGAAGCTAAGAGCTAATTTTAATAAAATAACACATCTAATCTAATCAAATGTCTAGTCATAGCGGATATAGAGGAAAATCTCTTGCATTTTTAGAGAAACACAATCTTGAGGTAGGAAATTTGGTTAAGATTGAAACAGACTCTGCATATTCTGGGATTTTGATGCCACGTTATGAGTATAGTGATGATAAGCACATAGTTCTGAAGCTTAAAAGTGGATATAATATAGGAGTAGAGATAGATAAAATTAAAAAAATTGAGCTTGAATCTTCTGAAACTGTCAAAAAAGAGAACATACCACAACCGCATGTTGATCCCAATCTGCCAAAGATACTCCTTGTTTCCACTGGAGGTACAATTGCAAGCAAAATAGATTATAGAACAGGAGGAGTCACTCCTGCGTTAACAGCAGCAGAACTTAATGCTACCGTACCAGAGCTTGCAAAAATAGCTAATGTAGATACCGAAGTGCTTTTTTCAGAATATTCTGAAAATTTGCTTCCAGAACATTGGAAAAAAATTGCAGAAAAAATTAACTCGCACGTGAAATCAGAATACAAGGGAATCATCATAGCTCATGGCACAGACACTATGCAATACACAGCTGCAGCTCTATCATTTTCTTTAGCAGGAATTCCAATTCCCGTAGTTCTAGTAGGTTCACAGAGATCTTCTGATAGACCGTCATCTGATGCGGCACTCAATCTAATTTCTGCGGCAAGATTCCTAGTAGAAAGCAATACTGGTGGCATTTACGTTGTAATGCACAATAATCAAAGTGATGATGAGGTCGCTTGCCATTGGGCTACAAGAGTACGTAAAAATCATACAAGCAAACGCAATGCTTTCCAAACAATTGGTGGAGATCCAGCTTTTATTGTAAAAAGAAACAAAATCGAGAAAAACCCGCAGTTCAACCCCACTAAAAAAGATTACATGCCAAAGATTAATTTTGATACTAGAGTTGTATTAGTGAAATATTATCCAGGTCTTGATCCGAAAATAATGGAGTATATCATCAGTGCAGGTTACAAAGCAATTATCTTTGAAGGAACTGGTCTTGGACATGTTGGGAAGATATTGTATGAATATGTTGGAAAGGCAAAAAAGAAGGGGCTATTCCTTGGAATGACATCTCAATGCATAGACGGGATGGTACGAATGACTGTTTATGAGAGTGGTAGAGATTTGCTTAATTTAGGAATTATTCCTCTTGGAAACATTATTCCAGAAACTGCTCTTGTAAAAGCAATGTGGGCTCTTGGTACTTCGAAATCTATTGAGGAAATGGAAAAAACGATGAAAGAGAACGTTGCAATGGAATTTTCAGACTAGGCTTAAAAGTAAGTTGAATAGATAGATCAGAAGTGCCTGAACTTCAAATAGACAAAATTGAGCTCAAAGTGGGTCTAGAAATACACCAGCAGCTTGCAACAGGCAAGAAATTGTTTTGTAATTGTCCTCCAATAGAATCAGAAGAATACCCGATAAAATTTTTCCGCAAACTAAGACTTGCAAAAAGCGAACTTGGCGAGTTTGATCCTACTGCAGTTTTTGAACGTAGTAAAGATAAAACAATAGTATATTATGCAAATCTTGCAAGCAGCTGTCTAGTAGAGCAAGATGAGGAACCACCTCATGATGTCAATCTAGAAGCAAAAGAAATTGCACTTGTCATTGCGTCTTCTCTGAAATCAGATATTTTCAATGAAATTCATGTCATGAGAAAGCTAGTAATCGATGGTTCCAACACATCAGGTTTTCAAAGAACCATGCTCATTTCACAGGGAGGTTATCTAGAGGTAGATGGAAAAAAAATTGGTGTTCAAAGCATCTGTTTGGAAGAGGATGCAGCAAAACTTCTTGGCGACACTACAGATGTTAGAGAATATAGATTGGATAGACTAGGTATCCCATTAGTAGAGATTGCGTTGGATCCAGTTTCTGGTAAACCTGATGAGATTAGAAAAATTGCGCTTGGTTTGGGTCGGCTATTGCGTGCTACGAAAAGAGTGGAGCGAGGTTTAGGATCAATAAGACAAGATGTCAATGTTTCCGTTCAAGGAGGAAAGGTAGTAGAAGTAAAGGGAGTTCAACAGCTTGACCAACTTGAAAAAGTCATAGAATACGAAGCTAGACGACAACATGGATTGAACATAATAGCCGAAAAATTAAGAACAATAGAAACTGAGAGGGTTGCAAAAGAAAGAGATGTAAAAGACATTACAGAAATTTTCAAAAATTGTAAATCAAAAGTTATCCAAAAAGCACTCAAAGAGGGGGCAATAGTAAAATCAATTAGGATAAAAAACTTTGCAGGCATGTTTGGTTTTGAGCCATATGAAGGCAT
>CAZDTF010000114.1:0-4578 GCA_964508325.1 uncultured Nitrosopumilaceae archaeon
TATCAAGGTTTGACTTTGCCGCTTTTAAAAGATCATCTGAATCCTGTTTTAAAATTTCTTCTCCCATCGCATTATGGCTATCAACAATCAAGATTTTTTCAAAACCCCGGTTTTTTCCATACTGTTCTAGTTCACTTTTAACATAAAGTGGTACATCTTCCATTCCGTGTGGCGATAGTGATAGAATCAAAACAGCAGTTTTGCCAAAAAGCATTCCGACTGCTCGTGCCTTGTTTACTTGGACCGTAACAGGTTTTGTACAATCATAACCTTTGTGAATAGTTGAACTCTTGTTAAGACTGGAAAGATAGGCATCAACTTGAGATTTTGATGGCAAGTTAAGTGAGTGATCAGAGACACTATGCATGACCATTGCAGAATAATTGAGATTTTTGTATATCAGATATGGAATATTGCTTCCTCCAATTGGGTGAAATGGTCCTGGATGAACATCAGGCACAACTAGTCTGCATTGGTTGTTTTTTGTTTTAAATAGAATTTGAAATGTTGATACTCTGGAGGGTTGTGAGCGCTCTTCCATCAGAGTCTCCATTTCAGAAGGATCATTTCTTGTCCAAGCTGCCACATAGGCTTGTAATATTTTGTGAGTTCGTGGAACTTTGACTCCAGCAGCTCTATCGGATAGTAAAGTCCAAGATGTTGCAAGAAATAAAAATACAAGACCGTACCCTATAGCCTTCAGATCCGAAAGCATTGTAATCCAATATTCTGATGGCACAAATGCAAAAAACATTGCCATGGGTTGAATCAAGCAGATTGCCCAACCAGTTTTTAATTTTGCACCCATTACAGAGGTAAAAAGACCGATTCTAAAACTTGCAAATAAAAACATACCTTCTGTAATAAAGATTGGAAGCAATGTGGGTTTTGAAAAAACATATGCCGAAACAAATCCTCCAAGCACAGTTACAAACCATAGAAGAGTTCCAAATGCAGATAGATGTACAACTTTGGAAAATTCGGTTTTTAATAAACGAGAATCAAGTATCTGAGTTCCAAAAAGTACTGCAATTGACAACGGCAAACTAAAAAGTATCTTGTCTCCTGTTTTAAAATAGGCAAACAATGCTAGTATTACCGTTGCAGTTGTGACAATTATAGAAATTAGTAGAGAAAGATAGTATGATGACGGAGTTAAAGTTGTTAAGGTATACCTCTTATGGATACGAGATACATTATCTGCGTTTTCTGTCATGGTAGGAAAAATATTTTTAATATCCACGAGATGGCAATCAAAGCACTTGGAATAGCTACAACCACTTCTGGCCTTAGTTTATATCCTTTCGTCTCGTCCTCAAAGAATCTCAAAAGGCCTGCACTAGATGCTGGCAGAGGTGCTGATTTCTTGCTACTCATGTTACACTGATTCTCAAGATTTTTACATAAATACTTTTGTGCTATAACTTTTTGAGCTTCTCTTTAATCATTATGACGTCATCCATTGATTTGAGGATTTTTTGTTGTTTTTCATGATCCTTTTCGTGCTCAAGTTCTTTGGTAAGATCTTTTAGTTTTTGCTCAAGACTTTCAAGTACCGTCTTGTTACTAGGTTTTTCAATTTTTTCTAGTAATTTTTCTTCCTTATCTTCCCTTCCACAATTTACACACATTGCACTGCCATCTTTTATGATACGCACCCCTTTACAATACGGACAAGGATCACTTACCAGTGTTGCACCCTTGAGAAGCATCTCAACAGCTTTTTTGGTAAGGTCTTTAGACACAAATCTAATTTGGTAATTTCCAAGTAAAAAACATAGAGTTGAACAAGGCTTAATAGTAGGAAAGCAAGTTTTTATTTCGAATGGCGGTAATCTGCAATACATGCGGACTTCCTGACGATTTATGTGCTTGTGGTGAACTTGAAAAAGATGCTACTCAAATTGTAGTTCGTCTTGAAGAAAGACGTTTTAAGAAAAAAGGGACAATGATTGAAGGAATTAATCCTAAGATGAATGATTTGGCCAAAGTGGTCAGGGAACTAAAAGCAAAATATGCATGTGGCGGTACAGTAAAAGATGGATACATTCTACTTCAGGGTGACCACAGAGATTCAATCAAAGGAACTCTGGTAAAACTTGGATTTCCAGAAGCAAGTATAGAAGTTCATTAAATGAGACTTGTTAAATATAGATAAACTCCATCGAGTTCTAGCTGTTCCATATTCTGCACTAGTATCAGTAATCTTTGGTATGATGATTATTTCTTTTCCCATTGGCGCATATGTAATTTTTAATTCTGATATTGGAAAAGAAATTAACTTTCAATATCCCCTTGATGGAATAGATGTATTTCTTGGCGGAATAGGATACAAGATACCAGTTCATTTTGAGATTGGTGATGGTTTTATTATCATATGGTGCTTATACCTTGTTTTGTTTGCAATTTCTTTATCAGGCCCTCAGCGAAACTTGCTAAAAGCACTTTCTTTATTAATGATAGAGGGGTGGCAGAACATCAAAGATAATTCTCTTCTGAGCATGATATCATGGTTTTCAATTTTAATTGTCTTTTCTGTGATTATTGATTTTATTCAACACAGTTTTGGCATTAACATAGAACCACCCAAATCCCAAAATAGTTTAATTCAGTTCTTCCAAGTCACCGCTTCACCGTTAAGTGAAGAGATAGGTTTTAGAATTTTACTTATTGGTGTTCCACTTTTTGTGATGTTTTCTCATAAAGCCTCGTTAAAACATTTCTTCAAATCGCTTTGGAACCCATCAAAAAATTTGGAAATTACGAACTACAAAAAAGCAATAGCTTTGATCCTAACAGTGGCCATATTTTTTGGTGCGGCGCATATTATTTCAGGTAGTCCTTGGAGTACAGGCAAATTTACTCAGGCTGCTGTCGCAGGAATTATAATTGGTTGGGTTTACTTTAGATACGGTTTTGCACCTGCCATCTTGATTCATTGGGCAACAAACTATTTCATATTTTCCTATGTCTTTTTCATTTCTGAAATGACTGGATCTACAATTACAGATGAATTTTCAAATCCATTTTCAAATACATTAGAAGTTTTACTTTTGATTACAGGAGGAATTGCCATTGTTGGTAAGACACTAAACTACATAAAATCAAAAAAAGAATCTACTATTTCATCAGTCTAAATGAATTTTTTCTGATAATTTAGACAGCAAAAACTTTTCAAAATTAAAGAATGTACTGTGTTTAAATTAACAAATTTTCAAGTGTTTTTGATATAGAAGGTTTTGAATATTTTAAAATAATTTGAAGATCTGCTGGCTCATCTACATCAAGCATCATTCTCCTAATCAGAACAAGTGCAGCCTTTGCTGATTTATTATTTGCAGTGGTTAAGTGTATTTTGTAGCTATCCTCGTCGTAATGAGTTTCCATTATATCTGCAGGACTTCTAAGTAATGCGTTTGTTCCATCAAATTTTCGTGATGGCACCACAAGTACACACCTGCTAGATATCTGAAAATTACATAGATTCTGTATATCTTCTGTTTGTATGAGAGGGATATCTTGTGGAAGTACAATTGTTGCTACAAATCCCTCATCTAAAAAATATTTGTCTGCAATTGAGACCGCTTCATTAACTCCTTTTTCTTTCTCATCATAGATTTCTACAGCATCGAATTTCTTTCCAATCTTAAAGGCAGATTCATCTTTACTTACAATTGCAACTTTTTCTATAATATTAGATTTAGAAATTGTTTGTAAGACTTCATCTAGCATCATCTTACATAGATCTTCTGTTTTTTCGTTTGATAAGTTAAGTCGCGATTTTGCTTTTGAAAAAGTTTTTACTGGAACAATTGCTCCCGTACGCAATTTAGACATGAACTTGTTTTAGAATAAAAGATGCAAGTGCATCTTCGTCTTTTTTATCTTTCATCTTTATTTTAGTTTCATACACCTTCATGTCCAAGTTTTCTATCTTCCTTGTATGAAGTCTGTCAGAGGAATCTATCACAATATGGGAAGCCACGTCTGAATACATTTTTGCAAGTCCATATACAGATACTTCCATACCGGCGGCTTCCATGTATTTGGCAGCTGGTCCGCTTACTGCATTATTTCCAACTAGTGGACTGACTACGACAACTTTCTTTTTTGATTTTGAAAGTTCTTTTTTTATCCCTTTAATTGAAAGAATTGGTCCTATGCTTGTAAGTGGATTTCCTGGTGCAATTATAACCAACTTGGAATCATGGATTGCGTTTACAGCTGCTGGATTTGCCCTAGCCTTGTCTGCTCCCAGATATTTTATTCCCTCAACGTTGTCTTGACCTTTGTGTTTTACCCAGAATTCTTGAAGATGAAGATCACCTTTGCTTGTGACAATTCTTGTCTCAACTGTGTTGTCAGTTACAGGAATTATTTTTGTATCAATAGCAAATTTTTGGCACAGCCATGTTGTAATGTCAGACAGGTTCTTGCCATTTTTGAGCATGTTTGTTCGCAAAAGATGTATTGCAGCATCTCTATCTCCAATCTTAAACCAAGTCTCTTCTCCTAACATTTCCATCTGACGTAAAAAATTATAAGTGTCTTTTTTTATTCCCCAACCTTTTTCGGTAT
>CAZDTF010000115.1:0-525 GCA_964508325.1 uncultured Nitrosopumilaceae archaeon
AAGCTGATTCTCAGCTAGAAGCTGTTGCTGTGAAGGCTGCAGAAGTAGAGGAGATACAAGTAGAGGCAGTAGCAGCAAAAAAGGCTACAAAAAAGGCCAAGACGGCAAAGGCTACAAAGAAGGTAGCAATGGCGCCGGTAGCAATAAAGGCTTAAGCTGACGTAGAATATTGATGTCCAAAGTCGGTTATAAGAAAAAAACCGTCAAAGTGGAAAATCGAGATTTCTTAGTTCAAGTAGTACCATTTGATAATGGAAATTTTATTTCGATAACCGAAGGAAAAGAAAAGATAGGTGCCATGATAGTGTCAATTGGTTCTGGAGTTCGTATCAGTTCAGCTACTGTAATCCCATCAAAATCAGATTCTTTTTTTTTAAAAATGGTTTCTGAGCGTGTCGCATCTACAACGAACGGAATTTGTGTTACATCGCTAAACATACAAAAAGAACTTGAACTAGAAACAATGAAAGTAGTTATGAATGAAATAATGGAAATTGTAAGACAATGACTGATTTACGATCTTTT
>CAZDTF010000115.1:535-4543 GCA_964508325.1 uncultured Nitrosopumilaceae archaeon
AAAAAAATATAAAATTTTAAAACAAAAACGACATTACGTTCTTAGCTTGTACAGATTACAAAATTAAATGAAATATCTAATGTAAAAAAGAAAGTCTCTACAAAATATGTGAATGCTGCTGTTACTTAAAAAATCGATGGTGGTAATGCAATTTTATTTGAAAATATTAACGAAAGCAAATTTCGATTGGTGACAAACCTAGTTGGTACTAGAGCAAGGTTTGCTAAAGCAATAAACGCAAAAAAATCTGAAATTCATCAAAAGGTAATATCTGCAATTGAAAGAGCAAAAAAACCAGAAACTGTCTCAAACGCAAAATTTATGGAAAATAGATCGAAAGACCTGTCCATCTTACCAATTGTAAGACACTTTGAAAAAGAACCAGGACCTTTCATTACCTCATCTATTATTTATACACAAAACCTCGAAACTAAGACGCAAAACTCATCATTTCATAGATTAATGCCACTTGACAAAACTCACTTTTCTGTGAGAATGGTAGAAGGCAGACACTTACACCGCACCTTTATGCATGCCAAAGAACGTGGCGAAGACCTCAAAGTGGCTATAACAATTGGTGTACATCCTGCAATTTCAATAGCTGGTGCTTACCAAGCAGAGTGGGGAGAAGACGAACTAGAAATAGCAAATTCTATTTTGGATAACAAGCTAACCTTAACAAAGATTCCATATTCTAATATCAAAATACCATCTGGTACCGAAATCGTAATGGAAGGAAAAATTCTACGAGATAAAATTCACAAGGAATGGATGGTTGAGATGCTCAGAACTTATGATTTCAAAAGGGAACAGCCCGTTTTTGAACTAGAAAATCTATACTATAGAAACAACCCAATTTTTCATGATATTCTTTCTGGTTATTCAGAACACAGATTATTAATGGGAATGCCAATTGAGGCCAAGCTAAACCGCGATGTTAAAAAATATTTTATCGAGACAAAAAAAGTTGTGATGAGTGACGGTGGGTGCAACTGGCTTCATGCAGTTGTACAGATTTCAAAAAAGAAAGATTCTGATATAAAAAAATTGATTGAAAAAACTTTTGCTATACATAGATCCTTGAAAATGGTGACAGTAGTGGATGATGATATAGATCCATCTAATGCAGAAAGTGTGGAATATGCTATGGCTACTAGATTTCAGGCAAACAAAGACCTAACAGTTATAGAAAAGGTACGAGGTTCTAGTTTAGACCCCTCAAGTGATCAAAAAAATCTGCTTACTGCAAAACTTGGAATTGATGCAACAAAACCTCTATCAAAAAGACCAGAAGGATTTGAAATTGCAAAAATTCCCGGAGAAGTTAAAATCCACTTAAAAGACTATTTAAAATAGATAGATTTGAAACCTTCTGGTCATCTATATAATATTGAAACCAGAATGTACCTTGTAGCCATACTGTTATTTACTATTATTGCGCTTTGTGTCACATTCTCTTTACATGCATTTGCTGAAAAAGGGGACGTTGGTATTCTAACTACAAAATTTGGAAACATAGTAATTTCATTCAAAGATGATGTTGCTCCAAAGACGGTAGCCAACTTTGAAAATCTTACAAAATCTGGGTTTTATGATGGAACAATTTTTTATAGAATAACACCAGGTTTTATCATTCAAGGAGGTGATCCAAATACCAAAAATGGTTCACGTAATACATGGGGAAACGGTGACGCTGGATATACTATTCCGCCTGAGTTTAGCAACCTTAAACATACAAAGTATATGGTATCCATGGCTCATCGAGCTGCTGAAATTAATAGTGCAAGCTCTCAATTTTTCATAGTACTTGGTAATGCTCCGTGGTTGGATGGTAAATATACAATATTTGGTGAAGTGATTTCTGGGCAAGATGTGGTTGATAAAATAGCATCAATTAAAACAGATCCAAAGACAAGTCAACCGCTAGATCCTGATGAAGCTCGTATCATAAAAGCTGTTATTAGTTCTCAAGAAAAAATTCAATCAAACCAATTAGGGCAATTGACAAATTCCTCTGAAAAAGTTTTACAAGAACAAAATGGACAAGTAATAGTAGCTGAACAATCGTCACAGAATACGTTAGTAAAATTTGGTTCTATTACCGCAGTTATTATTGTTGCAATAATTGTTTGTATTATATCTATCAAGCTAAAAAATCGTTCAAAAAGAAATATCGATATGGAATCACGGAAAAAAGAGAAAACCGCTAATCAAATACAAATTGAATCTGTTAAAAGGGACCTTACTGACATGAATTCAAAAATATATGATGCAAAATCTGAGCTTAGTTCCTTACAGTCTCAAAATGAAACAAAGAAAAAGGAAATCATACTTGTAAAAAATGAGCTTGAATCAACCAAAGTTGAAATTTTTAAATTAAGATCAGAGAATAAACATATATTAACAGAAATCCAATTAGTCAAGGATAATCTCGCGACAATAAAAACACAATACGAGCAAATAGAAGTTGAGCTAATTAAAGAAAAAAATAAACCTATGATAAAGGAATTTTCTGAAATAAATCCCGAAAAAAGTAAACTAGTAACAGAATGTGAAACTCTACAGAATAAAATTGAATCTGTTAAAAGGGACCTTACTGACATGAATTCAAAAATATATGATGCAAAATCTGAGCTTAGTTCCTTACAGTCTCAAAATGAAACAAAGAAAAAGGAAATCATACTTGTAAAAAATGAGCTTGTATTCATAGAAAAAGAATTAGCTTCAGTGGGAACAAAAGATTACGCCAAAAAAACAGTAGAAGCTGCAGGTGCCATTGCTGCCTCTATAAATTCAAAGTATGAAGCAACAAAAAAGGAGCTTGAATTATTAAGGGCTGCACATGCGATATTAAACGCGGAATACACAAACCTGATAACGAAGCGAGAATCCCTTAAAATCAAAGATAAATATCAAAAGTGAAACAAAATCCGTATGTTGGCATGTCATACAAAATACTTAACGATAAATGAAAAAATCCTTCTCAAGTCTAAAAAATAATCAATTTCTCTCATTAGATTATTTTGTAAATTGTAAAAAATTGCCTAGTTTTGACTAGTTAATGGACAGAACCTATTATTAACGCAATAAATAATATTGCAAGATATGGACTCGAAAATTTAAACAATGTCCATGAAGTCTTTTCCGATGGTCTGGCTAATACCCAAATACTCAGAATTAACATTATTGCACCAGAAACTATTGCGGTATACAAGTACACATCGTTTACTATCCTTTCCCCATTATTTGTAAGAAAGAAGGGGATGATGCTAAAGAGAACCATCATGAGTGTTGTTCCTGCTATTACTCTTACAGAGGTCTTTTCTGATTGTACTGCGGTAAGCATTGGCACATTTACTTTGTTGTAATCCTCTTTGAAATGTAATGTAAGTGCCCAGATGTGCATAGGGATCCAGACAAACACTAGTCCTGCCATCACTAATCCAAGATCCCACAAACCATGGGTAGTCACTGCTACGTATCCAATCATTGCAGGTGCACCTCCAGAAAACCCACCTAAAACTATGTTAGCTCTACTTTTTCGCTTTAGTAAGTGGCTATATACAAAGATATTATCAGCTAATCCAAATGCCATGAAAATTCCAGCCCATATGCCATTCCAAAAAGAATTAGTAAAAGAAATTGAGAATGAGCAAACAAGTGAAATTAATGCAAGAATTATTCCAAAATTTCTTGCTTTTTCAGGAGGAAAAATTCTTCTACTTGGAATTGGTCTATTCTTTGTCCTTTCCATAATTGCATCAATATCTCTATCATGATAATTGGTCAAAGTATTAGCTGCGGCTGATCCAGCAACAACACCACCTAACATCAAAGACCATGTAGCAAGAGAAATTTCTATATGATAGATATTTGAGGCAGTCATAGCTGCTCCAAAAGCGGTAAAAACTAAAAGATACCAAATTTTTGGTTTAGTTAATTCGTAATATACCTTAATTCTCGAGCCTGTCTTTGTTGTTAACACCCTTTCTCCTCCTTTTTGATCTT
>CAZDTF010000116.1:0-4493 GCA_964508325.1 uncultured Nitrosopumilaceae archaeon
GTTTCATGCCCTGGATGTATGGCAGTAACTTCAATACTTGCCCTATATCCACTAGTAAAAAAGAATCTAATTGATACAGAACATATCATTGTTGATTCAAAAATTGGTTCCTCTGGAGCAGGCGCTGGGTCTTTAGCCGGTACACACCACGCCTTGAGGTCAGGAGTAATCAGGCCATACAAACCTGCAAAACACAGACACACTGGTGAGATAGAACAAGAATTAACTGAGATTGCGGGAAAAAAGATTCATGTTTCCATGAGTCCCCATGCTGTAGATATTGTACGAGGAATATTGTGTACAAATCACACCTTCCTTAACAACCCAATGAGTGAGATGGACCTGTGGAAGTTATACCGTGAACAATATGGTAATGAAAAATTTGTCAGATTGATTCGCGATAAAAAAGGTTTCTACAAGTTTCCTGATCCAAAGTTTGTAATTGGTTCCAATTTCTGTGACGTTGGATTTGATATAGATGAAGACAATCACAGATTAGTTGTGTTGTCAGCTTCAGACAATTTGATGAAAGGTGCAGCTGGTTCTGCCATACAAAACATGAATGTGATGGCAGGTTTTGATGAAATAGAAGGTCTCGCATATACTCCGCTAACACCTGTGTGAGAAAATGATTACAATCAAAATTGGAGGAAGTGTAGTAGATGGGCTTCATCCATCAATTATTGCTGATCTAAAAAAAGTTTCAGAACAAGAAAAAGTAATCTTGGTTCACGGTGGAGGAAAGGAAGTAACAAAGATTTCAGAGGCGTTAGGAAAGGAACAAAAATTCATTGTATCCCCTGGTGGAATAAAAAGCAGATTTACTGACAAGGAAACAGTGGAGATCTTTACAATGGTCATGTCTGGAAAAATAAACAAAATGATAGTTTGTATGCTACAAAAAAATGGTATAAACGCAGTTGGGCTTTCTGGAATAGATGGTAGGATTATTCAAGCTGAACGTAAAAAGAAACTTATTGTGATAAACGAAAAAGGTCGCAAGATGGCAATAGATGGTGGTTATACAGGAAAAATAAAGGATGTAAATTCAAGCTTGATAAAATCAATCTTGGACCAAGGCTATGTTCCTGTCATATCTCCAATAGCCATAAGCGAAGAATTTGATTTTCTTAACGTGGATGGAGACAGAGCTGCCGCATATGTAGCAGGAAAGATGCAATCTGACAGGATCTTGTTTTTGACAGACGTAGATGGATTATTGATGGATGATAAACTTGTAAAAAAACTTTCTTTAGCAGAAGCCAAGGAAATTCTTCCAAAAATAGGCTTTGGAATGGAAAAAAAGATACTTGCTGCAACAGAGTCTCTTGAGATGGGGGTAAAAGAAGCTCTTATCGCAAGTGGTAAAAGAGAGAACCCTATATCAGTAGCAATTGCACATGACAACTGCACGGTGATCACAAAATGACTGAAGACCAATTCATGGGAAATATCTACCAAAGATTTCCCGTAACAATAGAACATGGATTAGGTTCGCATGTGTGGGACACCAATGGAAAAGAGTATATCGATTGTATGGGAGGTTATGGCGTCGCTCTTGTTGGTCATTGTCATCCACGCGTTATAAAAGCTATCAAAGCACAACTTGACAAAATAATCACAGTACATAGTTCACTTTACAATAAAACGCGTGAACAGTTTTTGGAGAATCTGATAAAGATTGTACCAAAGAATCTAACTCAAGTTTACTTAAACAATAGTGGAACTGAGGCAGTAGAGGCTGCAATAAAATTTGCAAGAAAATTCACTGGAAAAACTGGTATGGTAGCAATGAATGGCTCTTACCATGGAAAATCACTTGGTTCTCTTTCTCTAACATTTAGCCAGAAATACAGAAAGCCGTTTGAACCACTTGTAGAGAAGGTTTCATTTTCATCATTTGGTGATATTGAAGCCTTGAAGACTACGGTAGATTCTGATACCGCATTTGTGATTATAGAACCAATACAGGGAGAAAGTGGAATTCACGTTGCACCAGATGGATTCCTACAGGACGTTAGAAAGATGTGTGATGAAAAAGGGATTTTATTGATATTTGATGAAATTCAATCTGGCCTTGGTAGAACCGGTAAGATGTGGGCAGGTCAACACTGGGAAACGGTTCCGGATATCATGTGCCTGGCAAAAGGTATTGCTGGTGGGGTTCCCATGGGAGCTACACTTGTACGCCAAGATATTCTTGCTTGTATGAGCAAAGGTGAACAATCATCTACTTTTGGAGGAAACCCACTCTCATGTGCGGCAGGAACTGCCACAATAGAAGCTTTGACACAGGATGGATTAGTTGAAAATGCTACAAAAATGGGAAAACTGTTCCGTGAGGGTTTAGAAAGACTAAAGGAAAAACATAAGATAATCAGAGAGATTCGTGGCAAAGGTTTGATGATAGGTATTGAAATGAAATTTGAGGTCAAGGATATATTATTTGATGGAATAGCAAACAACCTTTTGCTTTTGTATTCTGGAAAAAATATCCTACGATTGTTACCGCCACTTGTCATTTCCGAATCTGACATAAACAAAGCTTTAGAAACATTGGATGTAATACTAGGAAAAGAGGAAAAGAGAAAGAATGTCTAAAGATAAAACGGATGATGCCATAATTGAAAATCTAAAAAAAGATTCTAGGGAATCTTTTGTAGTAATAGGGCAAAAACTAGGTCTTTCTGAATCTGCGGTAAGGAGACGAGTAAAAAATCTTACTGATGGCGGTATAATAAAGAAATTTACAATAGAAACTGGTGATGCAAATGCAACAAGCGCAATCATTTTGATTTCAGTAGATTCTGCAACCGACACATCAAAAGTTTCAGCAAAACTTACAAAATTGCATGGTGTTCACACGGTTTATGAGATTACTGGACAATATGACATTGCAGTAATTATTAGAGCCCCAACAATTACAGACATAAACGCATGCATAGATTCTTTACGTAAAGTCCAAGGAGTGTTTGATACTAACACAGTCATTATTTTGCGTACAGTAACCTAAAAAACGAAGTTCGGATCCTTTTTATCAATAACAACGAAGATCGGCACAAATATTCTATAAACAGCCGATTTCTGTACGAATATATTTATATTTGTGAGTTTTTTGTACTAGAACAGCAATGGAAGATCCGAATTACTATGCATACAGGTATAACGAAATTGGAACCAACTCAAAGAAAATTCATGTCCTAGATAGTACTCTAAGAGAAGGAGAGCAACATCCTGGTGTGACATTTTCAAACAAACAACGAATCCAGATTGCATGGATGCTTGATTATTTCGGAGTTGATCAAATTGAAATTTCTCCAGTAGTATCAAGTGATCACAAAGAAGCAACAAAAACAATAATCAAACAAGGATTAAGAGCTGATATCGTAGCACATGTACGTGCATTAAAAGAAGATGTCGATGTTGCACTTGATTGCGATGCAATTTGGATGGCAACATATCTTGGAATATCCGATATTCATCTAAAAGATAAATTAAGAATAACTAGAGAAGAAGCTTTGCGCAGAGCAGTTGAAACTGTAGAATATGCAAAATCACATGGATTAAAGATGAGATTTACAATGGAGGATGCTAGTAGAACAGAACCTGCATTTTTGATAAAGATGTGTAAAGCCATAGAAGAAGTTGGTGTAGACAGAATAAGTATCCCAGATACAGTAGGCATAATGCGACCAAATGGAATGTATAATCTAGTAAAAACTGTACACGATCAAATAAAAATACCCCTTGATGTTCACTGTCATAATGATATTGGATTAGCATTAGCTAATGCACTTGCTGGTTGTGATGGTGGAGCTGATCAAATTCATACTACAATAGATGGAATTGGCGAAAGAACTGGAATCCCAGCACTAGCAGAAACTGCAATTGCGTTATCCTATCTTTACAAATCTCCAAACAATTTCAGATTGGACATGCTTATGGATCTCTCAAGATTAATTGAACAATATACGTCTATCAAACCCTATGATTCCAAGCCAATAGTTGGCGCTACTGCCTACAAACATAAAGCAGGAACGCATCTTGCAGCAATTCTTAGAAACCCTGCAGCTTATGAGCCAATTGAACCCAAAGTAGTTGGAAATAGGAGAAGAATTGTGTTTGGAGAGTTGGCAGGTAAAAATGGTGCAGCGTATCTTATGTCACTTTTAGGTTTGGATCAAAACGACGAACATGCTAAAGCTGTTGCCGCAGGACTTAAGAACCTGCGAATGGGTGACTTGCTTGAGATTCCACTGGATGATAGATTAGAAAGAAAGATAATTAATGACACTCAAGTGAAACTAAAAGCAGGAAAATAATATGAAATGCTTAGAATGTGATGCAAATGTGTCCCCTCCAAAAGACGCAATGGAGGGAGAAATAATAACATGTCCAGACTGCGGCGCAAGTTTTGAACTCGTAAAAGGATCTACTACCGGCTTTGAGTTGAAACCAGCACAAACTGTTGGTGAGGACTGGGGCCAGTGAGC
>CAZDTF010000117.1:0-4449 GCA_964508325.1 uncultured Nitrosopumilaceae archaeon
ACTTTGCCGATAAAAGTGCCGTACATGTCCTTTACTTGCTTGCCGATAAACTCGATCTCTTCTTTGCTCATTGGGTACTGATTTTAGACTTTATATAATCAACAAAGTGTTAACAAACTTTGGATCTTTGGTACGATCATTTTAGCTAAACTATAAGAGAGGATTTTGGATGATTTATTCGAAATTTTAAAATGCCATCCTTCTTTTATGGGAACAATGATTGAAAAAGACCAACTAGACCAGATCCTGCATTTTGTGTCAAAAAGGTGGGTTGACTTGTCCCGGGATCAAAATAACAAATCCTTTGAAAACTTGCCAACTAACTTTTGGATGAATTCCATTGGCGGAACAGCGGGTGCTGGAAGATGGGTTACAACTTTAATGTATACCGAAGACGAATCAGAAGCTGAATCATTCAAAGAGGTTTTGATTCGGTGGCAATCAAAACATAACTTGACAAGACAAGACAGTTCAATTGATCTAATCCAGATAGGAAAAAAGTAGTTGTAATGAAAATCATAATTGCGATAATTGTACTTTTAATTTCTTCTACGTTTTTGTTTACTGAAACCTTTGCTCAAGGTGTAGATTTGACAAATGATTTTGGAACTATTGTATACCAGTTTAACGGTTTGTATTATGTAAAAGATCCACTAACTGGTATACTTGCCAGCAGTGACACACCTGATAGTGTAATTAAGACTGCACTTGGTAGAGGAGGTGAAATATACATAGAGGGAGGCATATACGATTTATCAAAAAATTTTGCAGGATTTGATCTTAAAACTGGTACAGATTTGAAGTTAGCACAAGATGCACATATTATTATTCCATCTGGATACAGTGGCTACGTATTCCGATTCAATAGTGGCATAGCACATTGCGTATTGGAGGGAGGTAGCATAAACGAAGCTAATCCGGTTAAAAGAAGCTGGATTGGAATTATGATGCAGGGTGGCCCAGCTGGTGTTTACTTTAATCTCATCCAAAACATCAGAATAACTAATCCTTATATCGTGATTGATTTTAATGCGACGGCGGGACAATGGATAAATGCCAATACATTTGTTAACATCAATGGAAATAGTTTTGTAAGGGGGATCGAATTTGATTTCGCGGGCAAACGTACACCTTATGTGGATGGTTTTGATGGAAATACCTTCAGAGATTCACAATTTCAGAGTGGTCCTATGACTACCTATGGCGTCAAGGATATCAGACATGATCGTAATGCCTTTTACAATGTTCAGATTTGGGATTTACCTCAAGGCTCAATTAGTTCTACCATAGATTCAACAGCTGAAAATACTATAATTATTGGTGGATTAATGACACACGTAGGTTTTGTAGATAATGGAATAAATACAATAATTTTAGACTCGTGGCACAACAGCCTTTTATCAAATTCCACCATAACTTCTGCTCTAATCAAGGGCACGTTTGAACCCAAAGTGAATATCCCAAGTATCCCGCAGAATCAAGGTTTGAATATGAGCCTCCCCCAGCAACTGACAACCGGAGTCGTAAAAGGGAATAAGGCTCAATTTGCATTATCGCAGGAAATACCAATTGATATTAACATCTATGGAAAGGTAAATGCATCTAGAGGAGGTTCGGTGATTTTGTACATTACAGGGCCAGATGGAGTTGTTAATCAAAATCAAGCTTATGTCACGTCAGATGGTACTTTTTATTATCCATTGATCTTTGACAAAAATTCCTTAATTGGGCAATACAAGATAAGTGGGCTATATCAGAATTCCAATATAGGATCGATTTTTATCAACGTGACATCTGTTCAAACATTGTCAACTAGTACATCTAATCAAAATACCATGATAGTACCCCCATCAGATTCTAATAAAACACTGCCTGTACGGATTAATAATGATGCTAGATTGTGGTTCCAAGGAAAGATAAGCGATGATACTTTTGGAAATACCATTCAGTATCTAATCAACACCGGCATTATACAAAAGGCAAATGAAAATCATACTTCTTTGGATCAATCAGTGCATATTCCAACATGGTTAAAAAATAATGCCAGGTGGCTAGCAGAGGGACAAATATCATACAATGATTTCATTTCAGAAATACAATATTTGCTTAAAAATGGAATGATTCTAATGCCATTACAGTAGAACAATTTATCTAAAAATGCAGGGAATCATTCGTAATTTTTTTTATGATTAAAGGCATTATTCAACTGTTAAGACAAGTAGATGATTATTTATAATTAAATAACTGTCGGATCTTGATGTCAGGGTTTTCCGATTCTGAAAAAGAAATTTTATCAAAGCACTTCTCAAATGTCAAGGATTCCGTCTTTGCCATCATTACACCAAGGCAAGTTGACCGTGGCGCTCTGATGTCAAGATATAGTAGGACGGACAAGAGCATGCGAAGAATTTTTCTTGACGAATTTTTACAAAACGAAAATCGTGGTGAAGAATTTTACAATAGGGTTTTACTTGAATATGGAGACGACTCTGTAGCAGAACTTGGTGAAGCTCAAATTGCCATAGAAGGGTTATCAAATATTGCAGTAAAAAAAATCGAAGATCGGAGAATTGGATTATCATATCTTGAAAAATCTTCACGTTATGTAGCATGGGATAAAAAAGTTAACGGAGAATACAAATTTCTCAAAGAGCCAGACATTATGGATTCAAGATATGCAGACAAGTATTTGGAATCATGTAAATTTGACTTTGATATATATTCAAAAAATATACAGCCCATGATTTCTTTTATCCAGGAAAGAGATCCTGTTGATAATCAAAAATTTAAAAACTCTGAAGGAAATGAAGTTCCCTTCTCACACCTCTCTAATGAAGAAGATATAAAATCAGCAACAAGAATTTACAATGCTACGATTAAGGCAAAGGCACTTGATACACTAAGGGGAATTCTGCCTGCGTCTACCCTTACAAATGTAGGAATAACTGGAAACGGTAGAGCCTTTGAGTATCTTCTTACCATATTGCACAGCTCAGAACTCAAAGAGGAAAGAATACTTGCAACAAAGATGCACCAAGAACTTGATACTACCATCAAATCCTTTGTAAAAAGGGCAGATGACAGATATGGTAAGGCCTTGCAAAAATACCTCAGTGAGATGAAGGCAGTAGCAACTAGTTTAAATAAAAAATACCTCAAAACCAAAAAGAGTACTGATTTTCTTGTCAATCTAGTCGATCATGATTCAGAAAAACAAGCAGAAGAGAAAATAATTTCTGCAATTTTATATGAGCAATCTCAGGGAGTTTCATACAAAGACATTGTTTCTAAAGTAAAAAAAATAAATCTTGCAACTAGAAAAAAAATCATTCAATCATTTGCACAACTTCGCCAAAATAGAAGACATAGACCTCCACGAGCTTTTGAGATGACTGAATATACTTTTGACTTTTTAACAAACTTTGGAATGTTTCGTGATCTTCATAGACATCGAGTTTTAACATTAGAAAGACAATTGCTTACAACACACCATGGATTTTGCATTCCAGAAGAAATATCATCGTTAGGAATCAAAAAAGACTTTACAGACTGTATGTACAAATCAAAAGAGGTTTTTGGTCTCTTGTGCCAAAAGATGCCACAACAAGCCCAGTTTGTTGTAAACTTTGCATACAACTATCCTTTTTTTATGAGATTAAATCTACGGGAGGCAACACATTTGATTGAGCTTAGAACGGTTCCACAAGGCCATCCAGATTACAGAAAGGTTTCCCAAAACATGTTCAAGCTAATTAAAAAGGTTCATCCCAATCTTAGTACAATAATTAAGTTTGCAGATCTAAACGAGTACAAGCTTGAACGATTAGAGGCTGAAAAACGAATTGAGGAAAAGCGCAAAAAACTTGAAAACTGATTTTAAAAAGCACACACCTAGATTTTACAAGTATGAATTTTAATTTTCTTGCGTCATTCTTCAAAAATAACAATTTATATTTTTATTTTATTTCTCTTGTAGTTTATCTCGAATAAGGGCTTTCATAGTATATATGATTGCACCTGTAGCTAAGAGTACTATTCCTACAATTACAAACCCCATTGATAATAGTATGTTAGGAGTAGATACGTACCTTGTGTGGGAGAATATTTCCAACGCGCTACTCATGAAGATTATCCCGATAATCAACAACACTATGCCTGATAATCCGTAGAATACTAGTGGATGACGAAGGGAAATGAATTGAATAACAGAATGCATAACACTAGCCCCATGGCTTATCGGACTATGAGTTGAAGTATCATCTGTGTTATAGGTGACTGTTATTGGTACCTCTTTTATCGTCAAATTTTTTTCCTTTGCTTTTATCAGAATTTCGGTAGAGACCGCCATTCCATCTTCATAAAGATTTAATTTCGATAACGCATTTTTACCATAAGCCCTAAAGCCATTTTGAGAATCAGTTATGTTAGGATATGATGTTGCTTGTGTTA
>CAZDTF010000118.1:0-4428 GCA_964508325.1 uncultured Nitrosopumilaceae archaeon
TTTTACAAATTAATTTTGAATTTTTTCTAGTTAATTTTCTAATTTTGTAAACTCAGAACTTTACTTTTATTTTCGTTCATAATTGTGCGTATTCTGAACTGTTTTTGTATTAGATTTTTGTAAACACAATAAAAAGAAATGGGTAGGGACTATGCACCGTCCCAATGGTTTACTGCCATATTAGAACTCTCTGCCTGAGTTCTCCTCTCTCGGCCCATCTGTTTTTATTCTATAGTTTTATGAAATAAAATATGTTCAAGTTTACAGAAAAGGAAATTGAGTTTTTGCAAAAAAATGAAGCGTGTAGAATAGCAACCTCTCATGACAACATACCACATGTAACTCCAGTTACGTATTATTTTGAAGACGGCTTTTTTTATCTAGCAACAGATTATGACACAAAAAAATATTCCAATCTTAAAAAAAATAATAAAATAGCAATAACTGTAGACATTTACCTTTCAGGAAAACATAAGGCTGTAATCGTACAGGGGATCACAGAATTTATCGAAAAGGGATCAGAATACAAGCGGTTGTATGAAATTTTTTATAAAAAATTTTCATGGGTACGAGATAATCCCTGGAAAGAAGGAGAAGCACCGTTTGTTAAAATAAAACCAAAAACAAAGACTAACTGGGGCCTGACCTAGCCAAGCGTTGATTCAAAATCTTTTGTAATTAGAGTCCATGCTGATTCTACAGTTACCTGACCTGTTACCTTGTAGCTAACTGGTTGACCACTTATGATAGATTGATATTCATTAGAAATTTGATCAGTATCTACGAGTTCGAATGTGTTGGTAAATGTCACTGTACTATCAGGAAATAATGGAGCTCTTCCAGCCATAGCAATATCCTCGGTACTATAATGACCGCTTCCAAGATCCTTGCCATTTACAAACAAGTCATAATTAATAGAAGGAATAGTAGCCGTAATAGTTGTAGGATTTGTCACGTTAAACGCCACTTCAAGATGAGCTCGCTTGTTTATCTTGTTTTCATCAAGCACCTTTACGCTAGCTAGATCTAGTTTTACTTTTGTAAGAACTTCTTGACCAGAGTTTGCAAACAATACTAAGCCTAACATCAAAAGTCCCAATCCAGCAAATGCACCAATTATAACGACCCTACCTCTGCTAACCAATTCAATAGCTAACGGGCTCTATAGAACTAAAAAACCTTCTCAGGATCAAAGCTGGTGAGCTTCTATGGGGTGCAATAGCTGAAACTGCCAAAGCACTTCATCTCATCAGCTCAAATGTACCTCTTGGTAGTCATAATAATATACGTGAATTTCTCGGCACTCTATCAACTTCGTATTCTAAAAAGGAATTAGATGACTGGAAAGATTCTGCAGATAATCTGCATACTAATTTCTATGAAACTTATCTTGATGAACCGAGATTTTTAAAAGAATATACAAATGGTGAACAATTGTTAGCATTTTTGCAAAGTGTTGTAGGAAAAAAGAAGCACAAACATTCCCATCCTAAATAGATTAAAACACCCGCTAGTTAACACGAAGAACAAACACCCGTAAAATTAACAGAAGTTCAGGATCACATTAGTTAAATGCTTGAAAAAATTCTTCCTGTTGTGGTAACTGTAAGATATGAACCGATAAAAGAAATCGTAATACATGAACTTGTGAAAATAAACAATGTCGAAGAATTCCTTAACATAAAGACTGGAAACATTCCGGCAGGAGGTTCTGGCAATCCAGCACGATGGACAGACGGAATTCTCTATGATGCATCGGGCTATCCACCAACGCCTGAAATAATAAAAGACCAACTTGAGGGCATAGTGCATTTTGCAGCTGTAGAATATACTGAAATGAAAGAATTCAAACCGTATCTAAAGAACAGCACAAGCAATGTAATTCTGCCAATAGTTAACGTGTCACATAATGTAATAACTAAAGAAATTGGACAGTGGTTGAAGAAACAACTGATATCAGAATAACTGAACAAAACCCGCAAAATTAACAGAAATTCAGAATCCTAATAGATATTACTTGTAACAATAGAATATACCGACATGCCGATTTTCGATGCTCTACTAATGTGGGCACATCTTGTTTCTGCTGCCATCTGGGTTGGTGGTTCTATCTTCATTGGAATTGTCTTGGCACCACTTTTGAAGACCATCTCAGAATCAGTAGAAGAAAGAGTAACAATAATGATTCGGGTAGGAAGAAAATTCAATAAAATCGCAATCCCTTCCTTGATAATTTTGATTGCAACAGGACTTTACAGCTCGTCTAATATTTTGAGCAGACCACAATTCTTGTTCTCTACAAATTATGGAATAATACTTGTGATAAAGATAATTCTTGTCATTTCCTTGCTTGTGATGTTTGCGATTCATGTTAGGATGATTCGATCTGAAATTGAGCAAAAGATTGGATCAAAAGAAATGTTGCCGGAAATAGTTCAGAACCTCCGCTCAAAAATAATTACTCTTGGAAGAATTATGGTATTTGTTTCGGTGGCTATACTTCTTATGGCAGCACTATTACATTCTGGAATCTGATCTTCCCTCTATTCTTACCTCAAAACCATCGTCCAGCTTTCCAATTCCGTACTTGCAGTTGATGATCTTTGAAGTGACAAAAAGGTTTGTCTCTAGATGTTTAGTAATTTTTTTTATTCTAAAGGCAGAAAGTTCACTAGTCAAAGCCAAAGGAACCACAAGCATATCTGAAAGAAAGAGGTCTACACCCAAATTTGACTCTAAAAACCTGTTTGCTACAATCTGTCCAATTCCTTTCATGCCTTTGTCGTATATTGCATCAGAACCTATAATCGAGTTATCATCTTGCGCAAAAATCAAAAATGAACATCCTTTGTCAAACGCAAGTTCTTCTTTTATCTCATAATCACAAAACAGACCGTTACTTTCAAGAATTTTTTTGGCCTCACTTACCTCATTTTCTATTGCTTCTTTTGAGATCATAGAATATGAACAGAAAAGCTTTACTGAGTTTGTAGTTCTTTTTAAAAGAGAAACTGGTTTGATTTTTTCACAAGGTGATACCTGAATATCCACAATGCCACCACCTTTAGGATAGTATCCTCGTTTTTTTATATCTACGGAGAAATTAATTCCAATCCTAGAATATGCTTCTCGCAAAACAAATTTGGTATAGTTACTTGTAGGACTCCACAAAACATCTGTGCCACCTATTATTGACAATTTTAAATTTTTTTTTGAGATAGCTACTGCAGGAATTAAAACCTGTAAAATTAAGGGAATACTACCTGCAGTTCCAATGTTTTCTTTTAAAGTAGAATCCCTAATTTCTGAAGGAAAAAACCTAAGTGAAGTTGATCCAACATGCAATCCATCAACTTTGGCATTACAGACTTTTGTAAGAATTTTAATCCCGGTTAGATGTTGTGATCTTAGACCAGGGACGCCCCTGTTTTTGCGTATGTTTTCAACCTCTACTGGTTTTCCAGTTATAGTTGAAAGTGTTACAGCAGTTCGAAGGATCTGTCCACCGCCTTCCCCATACGATCCATCGATTTTTAGCGGCTCCATAAACAGTTGAATTGTCTAGAAGTATAAGTAATGATAGTTTTTTAAAGAATTAAAATCAATTTTTGACATGAATGGTCTTTTAATTGGTAGGTTTCAACCTTTTCATAAAGGGCACCTAGCAGCTGTAAATTTTGGATTGTCTCAAGTAGAAAATCTTTGGATAGGAATAGGCAGCTCAAATAAAAGCCATGAAAAGAAAAACCCATTTTCGGCAGATGAAAGAAAAGAAATGATACTATCCTCTTTAGATAAAACAACGTTAAACAGAATTCAGGTATTTTACGTTCCAGACATTAACGATCATGAAAAGTGGACACAACATGTTGACTCTATTGTACCAATATATGAAATCGTATTCTCAAATGACGATTTTACGACAACGCTTTATCAAAAACGGGGAATCAAAGTTATCCAAGTACCTCTGTTACAAAGGGATGTAATCTCTGGGACCAACATTCGTGAAATGATCGCAATGGGAAAAGACTGGATGGAACTTGTTCCAGAGGGAACTAAAAAAGTACTGTTAAAAATAGATGCAAAAAGACGACTCTCAAAAATTCTGTAATTATAAATACTGGTTCCTAATCGTTAAGATTGGAGAATTTATTTGGAATATTTGGTTATGTTGCCGGGGCCAACAAACGTTCCCGAAAGAGTTACCCGTGCAATGTTTACTCCCACAATAAACCACAGGAGTAAGGATTTTGTAAAACTATACACTGATGTTATTGAAAAAACACAGAAGGTCTTTCAAACCATAAATGATATTGTCGCACTTACTGCATCAGGAACTGGAGCCGTAGAAGCGTCAGTTGTAAATCTAATAAAAAAAGGAGACAAAGTAATAATTCCTGTAAACGGGGAATTTAGCAGCAGACTAGC
>CAZDTF010000119.1:0-4346 GCA_964508325.1 uncultured Nitrosopumilaceae archaeon
TCTCAATTAACCTGTCCACAACTTCAGATTCCGAAAAATTTACATCTCCAGTGAATGGAACAACCAACGTCTTATCGCCCAGCGTTTTTGCAATTTTCTGGTAGACTGATTCTTGGTTCTGCATGGTTATTTCATATACTTTTTTATTCACCAAGAGCCTCTCAATTGTTTTAAGCGTGTATTTGTATCCAACCACAATATCAGAATATAATATTATTTCTTTTATCACATCAGTGATATACCGAGGAGATCCGGGCCCCACACCTACCGCATAAACTTCTCCCATGAGATGCTTTTTTCAATGTCGTAATATAATCTACAAATCACACAATTTTACAATTGGCTTTTATTATAGAGACTGGCGAATTCAATTATTGCGTTTTCATATACTTGCACCAAGTATTTTCTTTCTTCTTTTTGCAAGTGTTATACCTAACATATTTGCAAGCTCCAACTCAAATTCTACATTAGAGGAAAAAAGAAATTATGATAACCAATTGTTGGGATTTTCAATTAGTCCTCCAAATGGATGGGTACTACAAGAATTAAAAAAAACACAACCAAACGCTCCTGATGTTGCAATGGTTGCTCTAAAAATAGATGGATTTACTCCAAACATCTCAATTTCTGTCGAAAATTCCAATGGAACTTCACTTGAACAATATATTAAAGATGAAAAAGCACGACTACAACCTGCTATTGATGCTGGAAGGCTGGTTTTCTTATCTGATGAAACCAAAAAAATCAACGGCTATGATGCAGAAATTTCAGAAGCAAAGAGTGAATTTTTGTCCCAAAATCAGGAAGGAGGAGGGGTTACTCTTTTTACCAAACATCATCAACTTCATCAAGCTCCTTAAATTCTACAGGTAATTCTCTTCTGAGTACTTTTAATCTAGATATGTCCCTGTCAAAGAACAAATCTATAGTCCAATCAAGAAAAATTCTTACTCGCTTGTCAAGACTTGGTATTTTAGAAAGATATACCGTTCTCCAGATCCACCACGCAATAAAACCATGCAAATGCAATCCAAATATGGTAGCAATGGCAGATCTCTTTCCTATTATTGCCATCTGCCCTTTTGAAGAAAATTCAAATTTCTTTTTATCTTTTTTTCTTGTCAAAGCTTGCAAATTATATGCAACGGTTTTTGCTCCCGCTTCTGCACTTTGTGCGGTGGGAGGATATGGTTTGTTGGTTTGTGGATTTACTAGATAACAGCAATCTCCAATGGCAAAAACTTCTGGAAAGTCTGGGGTCTCCAAAAATTCATTTACAACAATCCCGCCTCTGTTTGTCTTAAAGACGGATTTTTTTATTATATCAACGGGGGTAACACCAGCAGTCCAAATCAAGGTCCTTGTCTGAATTGATCCGATCACATGCTGGTCTGCTGAATTTTTATTTGGCTCAGGCACATCTTCAATTATCACTTCAGAACCAGAAAAGCTTGAAAGTTTCTTGTTCACCTTGACTTCGATTCCATGTTGTTTTAGTTTCTCTAGTGTAAATCTAGCCAGCTTCTCATTAAAACCTGGTAAGATAAACGAGGCTGCTTCTAGAACAATCACCCTAATGTCATCCTTTTTTATATCTGGATAATATTTTCTTGCGTCCTCTACAAAGTCATTTAATTCACCAGCTGTTTCTATTCCAGCAAATCCAGCTCCAACTATTACAAAGGTAAGTAGACTTTTCTTAAGAATTGGATCGTTTTCATTATCTGCCTGTTCCAACATATCTATTACTCTATTTCGCAAAACTACTGCATCGTTTAGCGTCTTCATGGAATATGCTCGCTCCTCCATTTTGTCAATTCCAAAAAAGTTTGTCTGACTTCCTAATGCCAGAACAAGAAAATCATAGTGAATGGAAATGCCGCGTCGCTCATTAGTTCCAGTAAGAGTTACAACCTTTCCATATGGATCGATGTTTTTGATCTGAGCTTCATAAAATTTGGTTTTTTTAATCAAAGTCCTTAAAGGTATGACCAAATTCCGTGTCTCGAACATTCCTGATGCTACTTGAGGAAGCATTGGCGTAAAAAGGAGAAAATTGTCCTCACTTACCAAAACTATCTCAACGTTGTCATCATGCATAAAATAGGATTCAAGTCTCCGTACGCATCCTACTCCGGCAAATCCTCCGCCTAGAACCAAAATTCTTTTCTTTTCTTCAGACATTTACACTAGAAGCCTAAATTGCTGGTTATATCCTATAGGGGTGTTATCAATATTATTCAAACATCAAAACAAAAATACCAAGGCGAACAATAAAATATCATAAAATCTGGTAATAATATATGAAAAAAGAGTACGTAATTGTTCGTATTGATGCTTCGCCTGATGGTGCACCTTATGTGGTTGTTTCTCTCTCTACTCATAAGGATTTTAAAGACCAGAACCAACCCATGTCTCCTTTTGGCTCTAACGTCATGGGTTTTACGAATATGGACGATATGATAAAAGGCCTAAACAAAATGATGTCCGGAGGAGTATTAGGGCAGTCTGGGGGGGTAACCTCAATTAAACTAGATATGCATGAATACAAAGAACTTGGGCTTTCTGTAGGAGACAAGGTCTTTTTAGAAATTTCAAAGCCAGAATCACTTGGCGTTTAGAATTCAGCTTTTGAATGTTTGAAATTTACTAGATACAATTGTACATTATCTTGAGATTTCAGAACGTAAAATTTCGTAGGCTCTGGCAGCATCTTTTTCCCTTAATACAATAATAATTTCATCTTGGCCAAAAAAGGCATTCACAAGCTCTATTCCATTATCATGAAGGATTTCAGATACGTAGGAAGCAATATTTGAGCCACTATGTTCCTCAGGAATACGTATGCTAATTTTTGCCAATCCCGTTTGGAAATTGTTCTTCTGAAACGGGAATGATTCTAAAAGTTTTCTGACATCTAGAATGTCTTCTGCTAAGACTCTAAACGAATCTGTGAATCTAAACAATTCATAATCTGGATCTATCTGGGTGAACTTATCCATTAGAGTTGCAGCATCAGTTGCTCCAAAATCATCAGTTGAAATTTTGACATCCAAAATTCCATCTGTTAATGAAAGCCTAGCATTTTTTAAGACCGGCTCTTGTTGAAGTTCTTCTTTTTTTTCAAATGAATCCGCATATCTTTTGATTGCTACAACAATTGTGTTCAAGTTTACAGGGCCAACTTGGGCTTCAACCTCCTTTTGGATCTTCACGGCAAGGGATGTGTAATTTATCAAATCCATTTTGATGCAGTCAAAAATCGAACGGTTTCTAGTGATAATTTCTCGTACTGCCTCTGGTACAGAAACATTCGCAGTCTTCATATGTAGGTAATACATACTGTCATATATAATAGTCTTATGTAATAATTAGAGTTGTAACTTAAAAAACTATATATAATGTAATATCCATTACATAATGTAAGTGATTATGACATGTTCCTAAATGACGAATTCGACAATCTCTTCAGAAGGATGTCTAGACCATTCATGGATATAGATGATATCTTTGAAGAGTTCAAGGATTCAAGCAACCTCCAGACCTATGGTCCATACTATTATGGGTATACCATGACTATTGGGCCAGATGGCAAACCAGTGGTAAAAGAATATGGAAATGTAAAACCTGCACTTTTACCCACGTCTGATATCAGGGAACCTTTTGTCGACGTATTAGTTGACGGGAAAGAAAAGGTTGTGAAACTTGTGGCTGAAATGCCAGGCGTGGAAAAGAATGACATCAAGATCGTAGTTGAAGGATGTACTGTAAATCTTGATGCAGAACATGGTGAGAAAAAGTACCATGCCAAAGTACCCATAAGACAAAAGGTAGAAGAGGATTCCGTAAAGGCAACATATGCAAACGGAGTTCTAGAAGTAAGGTTCAAACTGAAAGAAGACGAAAGACCAAAAGGAAAAACTGTGGAGGTTGAATAAACCCATTCCCATTTTTTTCTGGTGATTAACTTATGAGCGAAATAATTATAAAAATAGTAGAAATTTCGCAGCGTCATGTAGGCAAAGGGATTGCTCTAGTAGATCCAAAAATCCTTGAGGATAACAATTGGGAAACTGGGCAAATTTTAGAAATAATAGGCAATAGAAAAAGTCATGTAAAGCTATGGCCTGGTTCTACAGAAGATTATGGTACTGGAATCATAAAGATTGATGGACTAACACGACACAACATAGATGCTGGCATAAATGACAAGGTATCTATCAAAAAAGTAGATGCAAAAGAAGCAGAACAAGTAGTTGTATCCCCAATTGAAAAATTAAGTGAAGAAGGAATACAAGATTAAATGCAAACAAACTTTGATGGACCTGTTTTAACAAATTGTTATA
>CAZDTF010000120.1:0-4329 GCA_964508325.1 uncultured Nitrosopumilaceae archaeon
TCCACAAAAATGGTAACATTCCAGAAACAAAAGTACCGACTACCACTTTGTCTGTAGCAAGTTTCAATATGTCTGGTTTTGCCGTAATAATATCTGGATTAATAGCACTCAATCCTGAGGGTATTGAAACTAAAATCAATAGAATTCCTGTTACCATTGTAAATATTCTGATAAAGCCGGCTGGTGTAGGTTTTACCCAATGCGACCAAGCTCGGTCTACATCAAAAGCTCTGATTAAAAATGCACCTCCTAGAATACTTACTAAAACTGCAAAAATTTCTCTAGTCATTCCAAGGACAGTAGCAATTCCGCCAATCAAAAGCAAAATTCCTGGAACTCCAAGGAAAAATTTTGAATACTTTGAATCAAAAGCAATTGCTTTTAGATATCTACCAAATACTGCATATGAATATTCTACACTTCTGCTAACCCTCATGACTACTCTACGAACTGAAACAATAGGTAATACATTTTGAATTATTGGAATAACACTTTCATCATCTTCACCATCAGAAACAATAACAGCACCATTTGCTGTATATTTCTCCATAACTGATTTTACTTGTACGACTATTTTTTCGTCAGCTTCTACTCCTCTGTTTTCTGTACCAGAAACAATAATTACTTCTGCTTGATATCCCTTGCTTACAAGATCTTCATAGGTTTTTACTGCTGCAAAAATTGAATTGGAATCTGCATCCTCAGGATCTTCTAATGCAAGTCTCTGTGCAGCCTCAATACATGCATTTCTTCCAACAATCGGTGTAGCAACTCCAGCCTTTTTTCCAATGTCATCGTCTCTATCTACACAAATCACTAATAATCTATTGGTCCTGCTCTCAATAATATTCTTCTGCAGATTACTTTCTTTGGTTGCCATGTATATACAAAATTACATTTCCTATTAATTAATCTAATTTCTATACCATCAAACCATTACTATCAAAAAATTTGACTTAAAAAAATCATTAAATCAAGCAATCTTACGGTTTTGTCTCATTGGCTTTAATTGCAAAAGACTCGGACTCCTTTCTTATAGTGTCCAATTTTTGTAGTTCATCCTTAAGATCATTAATTGAGATACCACCTTTCATCTTGTTGGCTATTACTATAGTTTCCGTGAGATAGTCATCGTACTTTTTTAGGGATTCGCCATAATTGAGGTAGCTCTCATCCCATTCTTGGGGAGCCCTACTTTCTATTATTTCAGATACTAAGGTGTTGATTTGTGAGGCTGATGTCTGTGCTCTTGCTATAAAATCATCCGCAGAAAGAGAGCCGGTAAGCAAGTTCTTCCAATCATCATCAATCTCCTTCATTATGATCTTGTCTCTTTCTATGATACTATCCAGCTCGCCGCGATAATCTGAAATGACTAAACTTGTGTTCTCATGTTGGGGAATAAGCCATATTGAAAAACTAGCTGCAGTAATCACACCCAATATTGTTGCAGTAATGACAATGCCCTTTTTTGTTGCCACTCCCTGAGTCATGCGGTGAAGGTTAAAAGCATAACTGATTATAAGATAATTTTACACCTCATTTGGTCCAAATTTGCTAATTTCTATAGATTGGATCATTTACTCATTAGAAATAACAAAAAATTCTAAGATTTTGTATAATTTCTATATATATCAACAAGTAAACAGAATGTAAAAATTCAACAGCCTCCAGCGTATAGTGAAATAATTTTTACATCGCCTTCCTAAATACAACTTCATTAGTAAAAATGTGAAATGACTACAGCATACTGTGTAAAATGCAGGAAGAAAGTCGAGATAGCAAATCCAAAAGAAGTTAAGCTAAAAAACGGCCGACCTGCAGTAAAGGGTACTTGCCCAAAATGTTCCACTAACGTCTTTCGAATCGGAAAGCCTTAGGGGACCACTTTCTTCTTTTTTAAACTAAATCAATATAGGTAGCCATCAGCGAGTTCCTTTATTGGCAAAAAGTGAATACGAGAAACTCTTGAAGAAAATCCAGGATAAGATTTCTGAAAACAAAAAGGATTCTGGTTCTAGATTCGAGCTTCCTAAAGTCGATATAATGTGGCAAGGCAACAGAACATTTTTCCGTAACTTTGCAGAATTTCCAAAAATTCTAAGGAGAGATCCTGATAAAGTTCTGCAATATCTTTCAAAAGAGTTTGCATCCCCAGTTCAAGTAGCTGGCGATAAAGCAGTGTTCGTAGGAAAAAAAGATCCTCATGATTTTACTACGCTTTTGACAAGATATGTAAAAGAATATCTAGAATGTCCTACTTGCAAAAGTCCTGATACTAGGGTTGAAAAGTTAAACAGGCTTACTTTCCTAGTATGTGAGGCATGTGGAGCAAAATCATCACTTAAGGGCCCATACGCATAATGGCATTTGCAGTACGCACAGTCACATATCAAAAAAATAAGATGCTGAATATCTGTGATGCCGATCTAGTTGGAAGGACTCTTACAAAATCAGATTTTACAATAAACATTAGTGAAAGTTATTTTGCAGAACGAATTGTTGCAAAAGAGGAGGCAGAAGAACTATTGAAAGCATCTTCAATAATAAATATGGTAGGAAAAGAAACTATTTCCTTATCAGTACAAATTGGTATAGGATCTTCAAAGGGTGTAAAAGAAATTGATGGAGTTCCATTTCTTTTAGTTTTTAAATTCTGATAAAATACAATTATATACGCTCAAAAGGATCATTTTTTGATCATAGTGGGAAAGCGTAAAGTTCTAAATGAAAGTGAACTTAAAGAAATGAAATTACCTGAAGAGGGGGAACTTCTCGGCAGAGTTATCAAACTTTTAGGAAGTGATCACGTCTTGGTTAAATGTACTGATGAAAAAACACGAATGGGAAGAATTCGAGGAAAGCTAAAACGAAAAATCTGGATACGAGATAATGACGTAGTTACACTTGCACCATGGGATTTTAGATCAGATGACAGAGGTGATATTACTTGGAGATATACTCTGTCACAGGTAGACTGGTTGAAAAATAACGGATATTTATCAAAAGACTTCTAACATATCCGTAACCAATTTTACTCGGTAAATTCAATTTATGATGTTGACAGATGAACTTGAAAAGAAACTAGCAGAACGAATTGATCTTAAAGTTCTTGCAAATGAGAGAAGAGGGAAATCACACAAGGATGTATTTGATAGAAATAAAGTTATTGATGACGTTTTAGACAAAACCACAATAATGACCTTATCGAAGATGATAAATTCTGGAACTATATCGTATATCAACGGAACAATTGGATCTGGTAAAGAATCCAAAGTGTATTGGGCTGTGGATTCTACGGGAATGGATATTGCCTTGAAGATATATCTTGTAACTGCTACTAATTTCAAAAAAAGACTTCCATATCTTATAGGAGATCCAAGATTTTCAAGTATTAAAAAAGGAACTAGAAATATGGTAGAGCTCTGGGCCAAAAAGGAATTTAGAAATTTGAATCAATGTGTCAAGACTGGTATTTCAGCAGTCAAACCAATTAGCCTAATAAAAAACGTGCTAGCTATAGAATTTGTAGGAAAGGGGGGTGTACCTGACCCAACCTTGGTAGAAACTGAGGTTACCTATGATGACTATACGCAATCAATTTCTATTATTTCAGATCTTTATACCAAGGCTAAACTAGTACATGCTGATTTCTCTGAATATAATATCTTTAAAACTGAGAAAGGTTTGATTGTACTAGATTTTGGTTCCTCAGTTGACATACGACATCAAAACGCGAAAGAATTTCTTGAAAGAGATATTAAGAATATAACTAATTTCTTTGTTAAAAGAGGCTTGACAGTAGAAAATCCATCTGATATATTTGAGAGGATAACGAATTGAGTTTTGAAAAGATTATTCTTATTCCACTTGATAGAATTGGGGCATTGATTGGTAAATCAGGAAAGATAAAATTAAAAATAGAAACCATTTGTTCTGTTACAATATCTGTAGATAGCGAAACAGGAGAAGTAACAATTCGGGGAACAGGTAAAATGGAAGACATGCTTCCTTTCAAAGCAGAAGAAATTGTTATGGCAATAGGACGTGGATTTTCTCCTGAAAAAGCAATGCGACTTTTACAGGGGGAAAATTCATTACATATTATTGATTTAAGAGAATTCAGTGGTAAATCTTCTTCACAAATTGAAAGGATAAAAGCGAGAATAATCGGAGAAGGTGGTAGAGTCAGACAAAATATGGAACAACTTAGCGGTGCTAATATCTCAGTTTATGGGCGTACTGTAGCTATAATTGGTGAAGGAAATCATTTGAGATCTGCAGTAGATGCTATTACTGCTCTTTCAAGTGGAAGCACACATGGAAAAG
>CAZDTF010000121.1:0-4272 GCA_964508325.1 uncultured Nitrosopumilaceae archaeon
AAAAAGACGATAAAAAAGAACCAACTGTATAAAACGCAACACCAATAATTGTTGAAAAACTTATTTTTTAATTACCCTAAGGAAATTATTTCGTACAGTTTTTTTCAAAATTACCTAAAGTGTGATACTGTTATCTTTTCGCCAGTCTTTAGTTCTTTTTGAGTCCTAACTTTTCGAAGGGCTTGTTCAAAGTGTTTCATGGTAACTTTGGCACTGTCTGTCTGCTTTTCTGCTTCTTTGGGATCAGGATATTTTTCAAGAAACTCGTGTATAACCAGAGATGATGCAGTATTGGCAATAGAAGCAACATCTGCTCCGCTCAGACCGTCAGAAGCTTCTGCAATTTTTTCTAGATCTACATAATCTGGGTTGGGGGTGTTTTCAATTGTCTTTTCTTTATCAATAGGAATTTCTCTAGAGTTTATCTCTAGTATTTTCAATCTTCCTTCCTTTTCTGGCATTGGTACAAGTACCATCTTATCAAATCTTCCAGGTCTTATCATAGCCTTGTCAATCATGTCTGCTCTGTTTGTTGCTGCAATGACCACAACTCCATGCAGACTTTCAATGCCATCAAGTTCTGTCAAAAGCTGACTGACAACTTTTTCCGTTACCGCGCTTTCTCCCATTCCTCTTACTGGCACAATAGAATCAATTTCATCAAAGAATATTACACATGGTGAAGCTTGCCTTGCCCTTCGAAATATTTCCCTTATTCCACGTTCTGATTCTCCAACCCACTTTGATAGTAATTCTGGACCTTTTACTGAGATAAAATTGGCTTCGCTTTCTGTTGCTACTGCTTTAGCTAAGAGTGTCTTGCCAGTCCCGCTTGGTCCATAAAGTAAGATTCCACGCGGCATCCTGTAACCTAGTTTGGAGTAAAGCTCTGGGTATTTCATTGGCCATTCTACTGCCTCTTGTAGTTCATGTTTTACACTTTCTAGTCCTCCAACCTCATCCCATTTTACATCAGGTGTTTCAAGGTAGACCTCACGCATTCCAGCTGGTGTTACTTCGCGTAATGCAAATTGATAGTCTTCGGCATTCACAACAAGTTTTTCCAAAGTTTCAGTAGGAATCTTTTCATCCGCTAAATTAATTTCTGGCAATAATCTTCTCAAACATTTCATTGCAGCCTCTTTGCATAGATATTCCAAATCAGCCCCTACATATCCATGACTTATTGCAGCAATTTTTTCCAAGTTTACATCTTCGGTCATTGGCATGTTTCTTGTGTGTATCAAAAGGATGTCTAGTCTTCCCTTCTTGTCAGGTATTCTGATTTCAATTTCTCTATCAAATCTTCCAGGTCGTCTAAGAGCTGGATCTAGTGCGTTTGGTCTATTTGTTGCAGCAATTACTATTACTTTTCCTCTTCCCTCTAAACCATCCATTAGTGCAAGCATTTGGGAGACTACTCTTCTCTCAACTTCACCTATTACCTCTTCACGTTTTGGAGCAATAGAATCAATTTCGTCAATGAAAATAATAGAAGGCGATTTCTCTCTTGCCTCTTTAAAAATTTCTCTTAGTCTTGCTTCGCTTTCTCCATAAAACTTGCTCATAATTTCGGGACCTGATATACTGATAAAGTGAGCATTGCTTTCATTTGCAACTGCTTTTGCTAAAAGCGTCTTACCAGTTCCTGGTACTCCAAAAAGCAAGACACCTTTTGGTGATTCTACTCCTAGCTTTTCAAAGATTTCTGGATGTTTCATTGGAAGTTCAATCATTTCACGAACTTTTTTGATTTCGTTAGTCAGACCTCCAATGTCTTCATATGATACTTGGGGAACTCCGCGTAAAGTATCTCCTTTTTCAGCAATGTGAAATACTGTTTTTTGAGTGACAAGTACCGCATCAGCTGTAGGTGTGATACCAATGACTTGGAATGTAAGTCTTCCACCAAAGTATGGAACCATTACATTGTCACCTTTTACCAGAGGGATGCCTTCTAGCGAATCAGTAAGATATCTTTCATCTAGTGGCGGAATCGAATCAAGAGGTGCAAGGATGATAGTATCTGCAGCAATGGTCTTTATCTTTCGTAATGTAACAGTATCACCTATTGTTATTCCAGTGTTGTTTCGTAAAAGACCGTCTACTCTGACAACTCCGATCTTCTCATCAGATGGATAAAGTGGGAGACACTTTGCAACCGATCTTCTTTTTCCTTTGATTTCTAAGATGTCACCCGCTGATACACCGAGGATCTTCATTGCATCAGAATCAATACGTGCAACACTTCTTCCAACATCACGAGAATACGCTTCTAATATCTTAAGTGAAATTTCATTTTGGCTTATGAATTCGATTTATCACGTTGCGCTTTTATACCTTTGTTATTTTAATTATTTACAAATTGTACAGTAATATCATAATGAAAAATGACTATAATTGAATTAATATTCGCCTTTTCAACATAAAGCTCTATGTATTTTATCAATCTTGGTGCAAAAAGCGATCCTACTGTCGTAAATGAGGACACTGGAATATTACTTGTATAAGATAAGTTAAATCTCATTTGATTCATTTGAAAATGTTTATTGTAATTGATTTTTCTAACACAATACTTGAGGTAGAGTCTGTGTTTGAAACAACCTTGTATCTTCCCTCTATTATTTTGCTGCCGTCAGATTTTGTCTGGTCCCAGACAAACATCTTTTCTTCTTTTGGTTGTAAAACTGATATTACCTGAGCAGATATTGGAGTATAAAGCACGATTCCATCAAGCTGTTTTATCTTCAAACCATATGATGAATCTGAAAATGTCAGAGGAACTGTACCAGAGTTTACTATTCGTATGTTGATTATATCACCTAAGCGAAAGTTTGTTTTTTCTGTTAGTACAGAAAGTGAAGGCCCCTGTTCATATACAAGAGTTGGAGGTTGATTGGCAATTTCTGCAAAGAAAATTCCTACCAAGCCACTTCCAACTACTCCAAGTACAATGCAGATAATGGCACCTTTTGGTATCAACTCTAAAAAGTAAATTTGCTTCCTTTTTAATTGTTAACGACTGCTCTTGTTCGCCAATTCTTTTGATACGTGTTTGGTGCCATGATGATTCGTTTTAGCTGAAATGCAAATCCTTTTGTATTTTCAACAATTTCAGATTCTGACAAGATTGCTTCTGCAAGAGCAACAATTTCTCCTTTTTGTGTGTAAATTCCAACAAGATCTCCTTTTGCTAAACCATGTGAAATTTCCAGTATTCCAGGTATTGCAAGTTGGGCCCCATGACACAGTGCATCCACTGCAGAATCACGGATTACTACTGACTTTATCTCACTTAGTGCATATTCTATTGGCATTAGTATTCTCAATAGTTTTGAGTCATCGCCTTTTTCTTTCCACATCGCGTATGCATCTACAAGGTCATGCATCTTGACAAGGTTAGATTCCTCGCTGAATTGACTTACACGAGTTCTTCTTAGCTCAATCATTGTGGCGCCTGGCCCCAGCACTTCGCCAATGTCATAGAAAATTTTTCTAATATATGTTCCAGCCTCACACAAAATTCTCATAAGAATTAGTCTCTCCTTTTGTTCAACTACCCCAATTTCATAAACACTTCTGATTCTTGTCTGTCTTGATACAGAAGAGCGTTGAGGAGGCTTTTGATAAATTTTTCCAGTGAATTTTTTTAGAACATCTTCAAGTTTTTCATTTGAAGGAAGTGTATGTAGTCTTCCTAGTGCATGATATTCCTTTGGACCCAAAAGGAGGACAATCAGTGCTTTTGTTGCCTCACCAAGTCCAATTGGCAAGACCCCAGAGACCATTGGATCTAGTGTTCCGCTATGTCCTGCCTTTGGTATGTTTAGAATTTTTTTAATCCATGCTACAGTTTCGTGGCTTGTTGGACCATTTGGTTTATCCAACAAAATAAAACCATAGTTAAGAAGCTGCTCTACAGTCCTTTTCTCACAATAGGTACCATAGGAATCATTTGTTACATCTTGGTCTATTACTCTAAGATTTTGAAGTTGTTTTAACACCATATCTTTCTTTTACTATTGATCTTGCAGCTGAGAGTACTTCATTTGCACCAAGGTTATCTGTGTTTATTATTATATCAAAAACTGACAAATCGTCGCCAAAATTAAAACCATAAAGTTCTTTGTAAATCATCTTGTTTTCCTGATATCGTTTTTTTACTATATCAAGAGCTTCTTCAAAAGATATCCCGTCACGTATTGTCATTCTTTTTGCGCTATTTTCCTGTGAGCCTGCAAGACTGATTTTTATTCCGTCTTTTACAAGCCT
>CAZDTF010000122.1:0-4253 GCA_964508325.1 uncultured Nitrosopumilaceae archaeon
AAATTATTTCCGAGAGTCGTCAAAGCACGAAAAGAAAAAGGAATTAAAGACGTTCCTGTAATTGGCGGTGGCGTAATACCAGAGGATGACAAGCCGGAACTCGTCAAAGCGGGAGTTTTAGGAAACTTTGGTCCTGGAACACCACTTGCTACTGTTACAGATTACATTAGCACTGGTGTTGCAAAGCTAAGAAAAATTTAGTTATTCTTTTGAATCAGGCCACATCATCTGACGCATTTTCTTGCCAACTTGTTCTATTTGATGGGCATCAACTTGCTTCATGTATCTGTCAAATGCGTTTTTACCATTTTTTTGATAATCACTTATCCATTCTTGATTGAATGTTCCATCTTGAATCATTTTGAGAACTTTTTTCATGTTTTCTTTTACATCTTTGTTCATTACCATTGGTCCCCTTGTCAAACCACCATATCTTGCTGTCTCACTTACCCTTCTCCACATCCCGTTTATTCCATATCTTTGAATAAGATCAACAATAAGTTTCAGTTCATGTAAAACCTCAAAGTATGCAATTTCTGGTTGATAACCTGCTTCTACTAGAGTTTCAAAAGCATTCATTATCATTGATGCGCATCCTCCACAAAGATCAGCTTGTTCTCCAAACCAGTCCGTCTCTACCTCTTCTTGGAATGTCGTTTCTATCACACCTGCTCTTGTACTACCAATTCCTTTTGCCATGGCCAAAGTTCTGTCCCAAGCCATTTTAGTATAATCTTGATAAACTGCAACTATAGATGGCGTGCCAAATCCTTCAAGGTATGTTTCTCTTACTTTGGAGCCGGGACCTTTTGGTGCCACCATAATTATATCAATATCTCCTGGTGCTTTGATCCACTCCCAGTGAATTGCTGCACCATGTGAAAAAGATAATGCGTTTCCTACATTCAGATTAGGTTCAATTTGTTCTCGAAAGACTTTGGCTTGAATCATGTCAGGAATTAATACGTGTACAATGTCAGCCTTTTCACAGGCCTTTGGAATAGAAAGTACCTCATGGCCATCATCTTTTGCCTTTTTCCAGCTAGAACCCCCTTCTTGTAATCCAACTATAACATTTAGACCAGAATCTTTTAGATTGTTTGCCTGTGCATGCCCCTGAATACCATAACCAATTACTGCAATTATCTGATTCTTTATTGGATCTAAACTTACATCTGCGTCTTTCCAAGTTTTTGCCATTTCCTGATGGTTGAATTACTGCAAATATAATCCTACAAGTATGATATGATGCAACGTATCAGTAAATAAGAAAAGGAATTTGTCCTCAAAGTAAAATACCTGATATGTAAAACATAACTAACGTTGGGCAACAACTGTAAAACTTGTGGACATTCAAGAGAGGACCATAAAGGAACTGCCATGATATGCATAAAACAGATTGGAACTGACCTCAACCAAATTTGTGATTGTTGCTGGTTTGATGATGGCATAGACCATCCATTACCATAAAAACAGCTGGAGTGTAATTCTACGAATCTAAAAGATCTTTTACATCTTTCTTTCAGATTTTGTAATTGACTTGTGAGATTATTGACCAAATTCCTAGAATGCTACAAAAAGTCAGATAGTTAATTCCTTACCACATTTTATGCATCTTACAATAGTATCTCTTGCTTTTAATCGATCAAATTTTTTTGAACCACAAACAGGACAGATAGGACAAGATCTTATTTTTTCCATAACTCCACCTATATAGATAATTTCTTTAATTCTAGAGACAATTTCACTTATTCCAAGTACATGCCAAGAAATAGAGTTTATCAAATAGAGATTAGGTACGATATTATGACTGAAAGAATTAGATTGCCCACAGAAGAGGATCTAAATTTAGAATATTTGTATAACATAGGGTTTTCACATGCCAAACGTGGAAATCCCCGTGATGCAATATTTTATTTTGATAAAGTGCTTTCCGTAGAGCCAGAACATGTAAATGCGTTAGTATACAAAGGTAATGCGTTAGGCAAACTTGGAAAATATAATGATGCCATTACATGTTATGACAAAGTTTTAAAAATTCATCCAAATCATCAAATAACCTTAATCAATAAAGGTCTAGCACTGCACTATCTAAAAAAATATGAGCAGGCCGTCTCACTTTATGATATAATTTTAGAAAAAGATCCTCAGAACGCCAACGTACTTTACCACAAATCTTGTAGCAAGTCTCTTCAGGGAAATTCAGAAGAAGCGTTAATCCTTTTAGAGCAAGCCATAATGATAGATTCTGAATTTGGAAAAAAAGCAGCAGGTGATCCTGACTTTGAAAGTTTACGTGCAGATCAAAGGTTCAAAGCTTTAACATCATAGATTAATTCAATAAGAAAAAATAGGCAACAAAAATGATAATCATTATTGAATATAGGAATTATTGGAATTGGTTTTCTTGGAAAAGCAGTGGCCATTAGGCTACTTAATACTGGTCATAAAGTCATTGTTTACAATAGAACCAAAAGCAAAACAGATTCCCTAAAAAATCTTGGAGCAATTGTTGCAAATACACCAAAGGATCTAGCAAAAGTGTGTGATCTTGTCATAACTATCGTAAAAGATTCTGACGCCGTAGAATCTGTCTCATTTGATAAAAATGGCATCATCTATGGAAAACATGAAGGATTGACAGTTGCTGACATGAGTACAATAAATCCAACTTCTTCAAGAAAAATTGCAAGAAAGTTTTCAGAAAATGGAATAGCCATGATTGACACTCCAGTAATGGGCGGCCCGAAGCTTGCAGAAAAAGGCGATCTTGTTGTCATGGTGGGAGGAAAAAAGGAGGTTTATGAAAAATACAAACACGTCTTTGAACAAATAGGTAACAAGACATTCTATTTGGGAGAAAATGGTTCTGGGCATGCAATGAAACTTGCGATGAATTTGCAAATATCATTACTTGCCTTGGCTTTATCTGAGGGAATTACCCTTGCAAAGAGAACAGGACTAGAACCCAAGTTGTTTTTAGAAATTCTAAATTCTACTTATTTCAAGACAGGCATGAGCGTATTAAAAGGGCCCAAGATGATATGTGGGAACTTTGAACCAAGCTTTACTTTGAAAATGATGAAAAAGGATCTTGATATAATAAACATCACCTCAAAGGAATTTGGTATATCTCTGCCTTTGGCAACATTAGCAAACGAGATTTATCAAAATGCTGTAACTGATGGCTTTGGCGAAATTGATTATACAGGAATTCTTGTTTTCATAGAAAAAATAAGCAAATTAGAAAAATAAGACATTATTCATCTGGAGGTTTTATTTTTCTAAAATTTACATATACACCAATATCATAAACAATTTTTAGCAAACCCCCAACCACAAATGGCGCTGATAATGACAATGATTGTATAATTACACCTGTAAGAGACGGACTTACTGCTTGAGCTATATTTCTTGAAGTATTTGTTATACCGGCAGCGGCCACTCTTTCGTCTTCATTAACTACAGCGACAATGTATGACTGTCTTGTTGGGACATCCATTTGTGAGAGACCCATTCTTGCAAGATAGATGCCAATGGCTATTGGAAATGTAGGAGCAAATGCAAGTAAAATAAGCAAAAGATTGGATGGGATGTGAGTAAAGACCATGGTATTTATCAAACCAATCTTGTATGCAATTTTTGTTGCAACTAAAAAAGAAAAGGCAGTAAGGACACCTGCAATCGAGAAAATGTAAGACAGTGAAGTAAGGTCTGCTCCAAATTTTGAAAAAAACCAAAATGACACTATACTTTGAATTACAAATCCACCTGCAAAGGAATCCACTGCAAAAAGAGATGATAGTCTAGTAATGATTCCCTTTGATTTTGGAGAGATGTTTCTAATTGATGGAGCTCTGGCATCTTTTACTTCAAGTTCAATTTTCTTTGAGAGGAAAAAGTAGATTCCTACTACCATGACAGCACATATGCTATACAAAAGAAAGAGAGATCGGATTGATTCTATTTGATTTAATCCAGATGTTTTCTGAATAAACTGTGGGAGTCCAGAAAGCAGAACTCCAGCAGACATTGCAAATGTTCCAGCCATATTATAGACAGCAAAAATCGTGTTTCTTTTTTTGATATCCTTGACAGTCTGTGGAAGTATGGCTTGTTCTATGGACAAAAACGCGCCTACCTCTGTTCCAGTTACGTTAATTGTTCCAATAAGGGCAGATGCAATCAATGCGATATAATTATTTGTTAAGAGAAAGATGGCTCCGGAAATGGCCATCAAGGCAGCATAAATT
>CAZDTF010000123.1:0-4249 GCA_964508325.1 uncultured Nitrosopumilaceae archaeon
GCTGATCAGGATAATTTGGTTTCACGCGAAGATGTTCACCAGGCTGCAGTGTATTGGAAAACCCAAGTGGTACCAGTGGAATTCCAATCGGTGTCTGTGGCCACTCTACTCCATTGGAATATTTGATTTCAATAAAAATCCATCCAGAATAGTGTCTTAGCGTCACTGTATGGTTTCCGGTGTTTATCAATTCTGGCGTTATAGTTATGGGTTCCCAAGTATTGTAGGTAGTTTTGTTTGCTACTTGATTAATTATTAGATCATTACCATCATATTTTTTCCAAAGTGAAAAATGACCATCTATCGGAGGAAAATCTATCAGATCGCCAAAAGCAGATTGAGGAACTAGTAGAATCATAGGAATGAAGAATCCTGTTATCATGATAATAATTGAAAGAAACAACTTTTTCATACCGTTATTATGTCGATTATTATTTTAAATACTTGACATCATCTCTCCAACAAATCATAACGTACGATATTACGTAGTTAGCTTCAGTTTTTACTCACAAAGGGGGGATTGCCTTTTTTCTCTTTGTCGATAAACTCATTTGCTGTTTTTTATCGTTTATACTACATTTTTGTAGGCAAACAAGATTAATTCTTTTCATAGAATTTAAGTATTGAATAAAAAACTAGTATCTAGTGATTTCTGATGATCTTTTCTATGCCTTAATTGCTCTAGGCTTGCTAGATTGAAAAAAATGTGTGGTAAAGCGCCTTTTCAGAGGTCAAACCATTAATTTAGTATGGAATCAAGTCTTACATTCTCTACAATCTGCTTGTACTCTCTAAAAGATTAAACGCATGATGGAATTTATTTTAATTAAAAGAAGAGTATTCTTTATTAATTCAGTTATGAGTTATAATACGTAAAATGGACCCATTTGCGAAAAATTGGATTGTTTTCTTAACTATATTGGCAGTAGTCGTATTGATAGGAGTGGGTCAAGACTTTTCTTATGCAAATGCTGACAAGAACAAATTAAATGTCGGTGTTGGAATGTCAGGACAAGCAGGTGTGGGAATAGGAAACTCATCTGGTGGAGAAAATGAAACCAGTGCTTCGGTAACATCACAAGCTAATGTCAATATGACCATGAACCGGGGCTCTAACCAAAGCACAGAAGAAAATCCACAAAAATATTATGGAAACCAACATGGCGCATCAGAGGCTGAATCACACGGTCATTTCAAATCATCATATGAAAAAATTAATGCTGACTCAAATGATAGTTTTACAGTTCAATCCTATAGACATCTATACAAGCCAGGTAATCAGGTAGAGATAGATGGAGCAATTTGGTCTGGTCTCATAACAGCTGTTGGCAACATTAGCATTGCATCGGTTCAGGTAACAGATAATGGTGGTAATGTAGTTTACACAGGTAATAGTACAGTTGATTCCAACGGACAATACTCTGCAACATTCCAGTTGCCACCTGATGCAAAAAATGGTGCTTATGATGTGAATGTCAAAGCTAATGTCAGCGCTGATATTTTGGGCACACTATCATCAAAAATACAAACTAGTCTCAGCCAAGACGGTAAATTTGTAGTGATAAGTCCAAACGCCTTTGCAGTAAAAGCTGAGGGACGGGACTTTGGTGTAAATATTGCAACCAACTCTTCAAATGTGGGCAATCTAAATTTTGATGAACAGAACAAAAAATTATCATTTACAGTACAAGGTGAAACTGGAACAAAAGGTGTGCTCGATATTGATATTCCAAAGCCTCTCCTTAGTGGAGATTTGACTGTAATGATGGATGGCCAAGCCATGCCACAAAGTGACATCATTGAGACAGATGCGCAAGACCACGCTACTCTTGAGCTCAATTATCACCACAGTACGCACCAAATTGATATCATTGGTACAAATGCAGTTCCAGAATTCCCTGTTTCTACAATAGTCATGACTATTGCAATAATAGGTTCGGTATCACTTTTGACTGTATATGGAAACAGATTCAAACTATCACCAGGTTACTAAAAATAAAAACTTGAGTTTTCCATCAGTAGAAATATTAGTTAAACACAGATTAGATTTCTATACCATTAAATAAAACAGTACGTGAGATGCGTCTGTGAGTCGGCCTCCAAACATAATCTTCATAGGCAAAAAGCCGATTATGACTTATGTTAATGCTACATTGACTCTTCTCTCAAACGAACCAATTGTAACTATCAAGGCTCGTGGGAAAAGCATCACTACTGCAGTTGATGTGTCTCAAATGATAGTAAAAAGGCTAAACGCTGTAGGATACAAAGTCAGCGGAGTAAGAATATTTTCAGAAAGGATGACGTCACAAGATGGCAAAGAAAGAAATGTTTCCACCGTTGAAGTTGATATTTCTCGTCCTTAATATGATAAGTACTTTTGTAAAACGTGCACTAATAATCGGTTTGGCAGGAGGTGTAGCAATTGTGATTTTTTTTAGTTTTGCAGTTACAGGTAAATGTTCTATAACGCAAATTGATGTTCTAAATGACATGAAAAAATATGAAATAACTAAAAATTCAGAACTTTGTGAAGATATCAACAAAAGAATAATTCAACTAAATAACCAATGTGGAATAAAAATCGAAATTCTTGATTGCGGTTAATGTATTACTTGTAATAGAAAAACAATTCCAAAGTATACTAACACTCCGCTAATTGCAATCATGAAAATGGAGTAATTTCGATTTGAAATTATCTTCTTGCCCTTTGATGTCAAGTATGCAACCGAGCAAAGCCACACATAATCCATCCATATATGAAATGCAAACATGATCCCAATTCCTAACAATGAGTAAAGTAGTAACGCATCTGTGATTAACTTGAATCCAATTGTAAACCACCATATTAGGAAAAATGGATTTAATCCACTAAGAATTATTCCAGCAAAAAAAGGACCATATTTTCTTTCAAAAATGGTTGATGGTTTTTTAATAGCTGATTTTAATTGAATTCCTGAAAAAACAAAAAGGCTGATTGCACCAAGAATTGCGATTACTTCTCTGAACTGTGGTACTGCTGTAAATGAGATTGCGCCAATTCCAAGAAGAATTACTAGCGGCAATTCAACAACAGTATGGCCATAAGCCATCTTCAATCCCGTCTTAATTCCTCCTTTTAATCCGTAGTAGACATTGGCCGCAAAAAGGGGTCCTGGTGACATGACACCTGATACTGAAATCGTGATTACTGCTAATGCAAATTCTGCAAGTGTTGCCATCTTACATCACACATTATTTGATTTAGGCATTAGTAGGAAAATATTCTTGATGTCTGTTCTATTTTATCTCTTAAGAAATCAAGTACGTCTTTTTCACTATTACAGTAAACAAATTCGTCATTCCCCTGAGTGGATATGTTTATGCAATATCGCCTTGCGGATCTATTAAGGAAGATCATACTAGATTTATTTTCAATTCTAATTCCTTCATCCAGATCAAGAGTTTGAAGAATTTTCTCAAGTTGATTTTTTGATATTTCTTTTTCTTGATAAGTCATCCATACATTGCATCCTTTAGTGGAGTTGCTTCTTCTTCCGTTTGTTTGAGGTTCTGTTCTATTATCTCAGCCTCATGTAAAAGGGTGGGTAAATCACAAGATACTCCTGGCACCAATTTGGATAATGCCATGCAAATTTCAGCACCAGATCTAAAGTCAGGTCCAGGTTCTTGTCCATTTACTAAAAGCACAATTACATTTGTTTTTGACAATAACCCCTCGTTTAATAAAATACCTGGAATTCCAGGAACTGTACCATCTCGTAAAATGGGTACGTTTGCATCACTTAATTTCTTTTTAGCTTCCATTGTGCTTCCTATGCCCATAAGAGTTGGATTCTTATTTCCAGGTTTAATCAGTGAACTACTTAGAATTAGAGAACATTTGTGTTGATTTGCCCAATTTAGCATTGTTTTAGCTACTTCTCTATGAAGAGATTCATGTGGCGTAAGATATGATGAGAAAACTGCTACCTTGAGGTTAGTATTTACAAATATTCTTGTAGGGAAATTAGGAACCTCATCTTTAATTATGCTTATTGGTGGAAAAAGATCTGAATCTAACACTCCAGCTAATTCGAAATCTATCGTACTAGTCAGCGATTCAGTCGCTATTGCATTTGCTAAGCCAGCATAGGGGAATCCATCTATGAGGTAGCCTCCTTCTATATTGATTGGTTTGATTTCTCTTACTGTTATCTCAGAGCCCAACGTTTTAGCTATCAATCAGATCCTTTTAAATCATGGATAT